>CAZPEJ010000172.1:6380-8944 GCA_964585465.1 uncultured Ardenticatenaceae bacterium | reverse complement strand
ATAGCTCCCTGGTATTTTAGGCCAAAAAACAACCATTACAAGAGTCCCATATCTGAATTGCGTTAGAAATTACGAAACGGCCGTTTTGCCCAACCCCTTGTTAGTATCAGTAAACAGTAAACAGTAAACAGTAGGAAATTGCCAGAGGAAACGTAGTTTCAGAAACCTGATGAGAACTTACGAAAACCTGTACCAGCTTGTTATACTCAGAGGTTAGAGATTGGAGATTGGCAAATCTCTAATCTCCAATCTCTAACCCTCCTCAGCGGTAAAAAACAGGTACAATTCCACACAAGGAGAGATAACCCATGAAATTGATGTACATAAACGGCCGTTTTGTTCCCAGCCACAGTCACGAAACCCTGGACGTGATAGACCCCGCCACCGAAGAAGTGATAGACAGTGTGCCCAACGGGGATGAAACAGACGCTCACCAGGCCATAACTGCCGCCAAAGCCGCCTTTGCCGACTGGCAATGGGTACCAGGGATTGAACGCACCAAACTGCTGCAAGAAGCAGCTCACAAAATGCACCACCACTTTGACGAACTGGCCCAACTACTCTCTTGGGAAGAAGGTAAACCCATTTGTGAAAGCCAGGAAGAGATGGAGTGGATGATTGGCACGTTCAATTATTACGCCGAAATGGCCCGCACCTATCGCGGACGAGTATTGGCCCCGGCCGACCGCCACCAGTTTAATTTTGTCATCAAAGAGCCGTATGGTGTGGTAGCCTGTATTGTGCCCTTCAACTTTCCTTTATTGTTGATGGCCTGGAAGGTGGCACCTGCCCTGGCGGCTGGCAACACCGTGATCATCAAACCCGCCGACCAAACCCCACTGAGTACTTTGCGATTGGCCGAGGTGGTTTTTGACCATTTCCCTCCAGGCGTGATTAACATTCTCACCGGAAATGGGGCGCGTGTGGCGGAGCCGTTGGTGGTGCATAAGGATGTGCCAGTGATTGCTTTTACCGGCTCAACGGCCGTTGGTCAGCGTATTGCCCGCCTGGCTGCCGAACGTATCAAACGTACCCACCTGGAACTGGGTGGTAAAGATGCCTTTGTCATTGCCCCGGATGCTGATGTGGAAACGGCCGTTGAAGCAGTTTCCTACGCCGCGTTGCTCAACGCCGGGCAGGTGTGTACCTCAACCGAACGAGTCTACGTGCCCGCGCACATGCACGATGCTTTTGTAGGTGGATTGGTGGATTATGTCAAGACCCTACGGCTGGGGCCGGGTCTGGCAGCCAGCACGGACATTGGCCCAATGGCCGACCCCAAGTATCGTGCCAAAACGGAGGAGCATGTGGCAGATGCGGTGCAACGAGGGGCAAAGGTGTTGACAGGTGGAAAACGGCCGTCTGCCCTCACCACGGGTTACTATTACGAACCTACCGTCCTGGTCAACGTCAACCACACCATGCGCTGCATGACAGAAGAAACCTTTGGCCCCACCATCCCCGTCATGCCCTATCACAACTTCGACGAAGCCATCCGCCTGGTTAACGATAGCGATTATGGTCTGGGGGCTTGCATTCGCACCAACGACCCCCGACTAGCCAAACGTTTTTTTGAAGAAGTAAAAGCTGGCACGATATGGATCAATGACCCACTGACCGATAATTACGGCGGCCCCTTTGGTGGCATGAAAATGAGTGGCAATGCCCGCGAATTGGGCGAAGAAGGGTTAGAAAGTTTCCTGGAAACCAAACACGTCCATTGGGATTTTGACGACAAAAGTAAAAGTTTTTGGTACCCCTATTAAAAATTTAGAGATTGGAGATTAGAGATTCAATCTCCAATCTCTAATCCCCCAACTCCCCCCGCCACACCATCACAGCCATGTAATCACTGGATTTAGAAAAACGGAGCATCAACCGGGCCAATCGGCTGAGGCGGCGGAAATAGGGAGACATCTCTGCCAACTCTTTAATTTCTACAAAACCAAATTTCTGATAAAACGGCACCAGGCGGGATCGACAAGTGAGCCAGAGAGGAGGGGCATGGTTATTCATCAGGTGTTCAATGATGGTGCGGGCAATGCCTTGTTTACGCCACCCTTTTTTGACAGCGATAGAGGCCAGTTCCCGGCTGCCATCGCGGTGGGATTTTACCTGCCCACAACCAATCATTTCCCCGTCTTTATTTAGCGCGATGGTAAATTGTTGCCACTTGACCCCAATGGGGTTAATTCGCACCTGGCGAATGAGTTGTTTGATGGCTTTTTGTTGATCGGCCGTTGCCCGACGCAGAAAGAAGGAAGCCATAAAAGGTCAAGACGCGCTTTTTTGCAGCCGGGCTACTTCTTCGCGCAGGCGGGTGATTTCTGCCTCTGCGGCCTGCCGCGCAGCCGTTTCACGGTCAGCCCGGTTGGCTTCGGCCTGAGCGCGAGCGGCTTCAGTTTCGGCGCGAGCAGCTTCAGCTTCGGCGCGAGCAGCTTCAGCTTCGGCGCGAGCGGCTTCAGTTTCGGCGCGAGCGGCTTCAGTTTCGGCGCGAGCGGCTTCAGCTTCGGCGCGAGCGGCTTCAGCTTCGGCCGTTATGGGAATTAACAAGCTGTCTTCGT
>CAZPEJ010000172.1:0-6280 GCA_964585465.1 uncultured Ardenticatenaceae bacterium | reverse complement strand
TCGGCGCGAGCGGCTTCAGCTTCGGCCGTTATGGGAATTAACAAGCTGTCTTCGTCATAGAAGCGCAACCATCGCGCATCCCGGCCGATAAACACACCATCCCAGGCACCAATCCACGCCTGTAAGACGGAACTCCACAAACGGCCGTTTTCATCTGGCTCCACAGGTTCATACCGGTTGTTTTGCAGGTGCCAGCCAATCAACTCTTCCCGGTTTGGATCGTAACAAAAGTACTCGGCGGTGCGAAAGACACGTTCATAGAGCCGTTTTTTGCTGGTTTTGTCCGTTTCGGCCGTTGAGACAGACAACAACTCGATAATCACATCGGGGTATCGTCCACCTTCCTCCCACACCACCCAAGACGGCCGTTCGTATGACCCGTCTACATCTTTTACGACAAAAAAATCAGGGCCGCGATAATCCTGATTACGAATCTGTTGGCTACTGAAATAGATGAACATATTACCGCCCGCGTAAAAATCGGTGCGGTCGCGCCAGTAATAATCCAACGTTTCCAGGAGCAGGTTAATTTCGGCACGATGCCAGGGAGTTTCCAAGGGAACACCATCCTCTGTAGGTAAATTTTCGCTAGAGGGCAACTCAATCGGTGGTAACACAGCCTCAAACAAAGGTTCTTTTATCATAGGTCACACTCGTTTAGGAACGAAAATTAAACAACTTACAGAATTGAGATTGGAGATTAGAGATTAGCGATTGGAGATTGAACCAATCGCTAATCTCTAATCTCTTATAGGTTATTTAATCTGCGTTCCTTAGCTTTTAGCTCTTAGCTGATAGCTGACAACTAATAACTACTTCCTCCAGTTTACCACATCAGGGGTTGTTCGTCGTTATGCTTCCAGGCGGTTTTGCACAGCCTGACTGGTGAGTTCTTTTAAGGCATCACTGGCAATCCATCGGGCACTTTTGCTGGGGTGTTGGGCGATGGATTCGGCCGTTTTGATAGCCCGTTCATGTAAATAACGATTCCGTTTGCCAATTTGCCGCAACGCCCAATTGACCGCCTTCTTCACAAAATTACGTGGGTCATCCGCCCCTTGTTCAATCAAGGGCAAAAAAATTTCCAATTGGTTATTGGCCGCTTTTTTGTCATGCACCGCCAGCCCCGCCATTAACACAAAACCAGCCCGTTTGACAAACTCCGCTTCGCGGCGGCTCCATTCAACCGCTTTGTCATAGGCAAATGGGGTTTTGCAAAACAGGTTACTACAGCATTGGTCGCACACATCCCACGAATCAAACTGTTGTACCCACTGCTCCATCTGAGCCTCTGTCACCAGCCGGGGCACATCAATAATGCTGGCTAAAATGCGGGCTTCGTGAATACCACTATCCCAAAGTTCCTGTGCCAGATCATGGCTTTTGCCAATCTCTTTCGCCATTTGGCGTAAGGTGTTGACAGAAATGCCATAGGTGTTGGTGGGGTTGATGCCAAAACGAGCCATCCCGGCCACGTTTTCTGGGTTTCGCAGCGTTTCAAAACGGGCAAGCAGGGTTTGTAGGGTTACGGATTGGATCATAAGGGATATTGCGTATTGTGTATTTTGCACAATACGCAACCATTAAACCTGTCGAAACAGGTGGCTTTCCATAGATTGGTGGCCGTTGTGTTCTACATGGGTTTCTGTTGTGACAGTGCGGCGGAATTGGCTCATGTATAAACCGTGATAAAAACCTTCAGCGGCCAGCAGTTGGTCATGAGTGCCCTGTTCAATGATCTCCCCTTTTTGTAGTACCAAAACCTGGTCTGCATTCCGAATGGTGCTAAGGCGGTGGGCAATCACAAAACTGGTGCGCCCGGCCAACAGTTGCTCCAGTGCTTTTTGGATTTCTCGTTCGGTGCGGGTGTCTACGCTGCTGGTGGCTTCGTCCAGGATGAGAATGCGCGGATTGAGCAAGGCCACACGAGCAATGGCGAGTAACTGCCGTTGTCCCTGGCTGAGACCTGCACCTCGTTCGCCCAATACGGTTTCATACCCATCTTGCAGGCGGGTGATAAAGTCGTGGGCGCGGGCTAGTTTGGCTGCCTCCATCACTTCTTCGTTGCTGGCATTGGGACGGCCGTATCGGATGTTGTTCATGACGGTATCACTAAACAGGAAGGTGTCTTGTAGGACGATACCAATTTGTTGCCGCAGGGAATCGGCCGTTACCTCCCGCACGTCATACCCATCAATCGTCACCCGCCCTTTGGTAACATCCCAAAAGCGGGGCAGCAGGTTAATAATGGTGGTTTTGCCTGCCCCCGTTGGCCCTACAATGGCAACCGTCTGGCCTTGTTTGGCCTCGATGTTCACCCCGCGCAGCACCGGCTCACCAGGGTTATACTCTGCCCATACGTCGGTAAATTGCACTAGCCCCTTCACCTCTGGTAGTGGTTTGGCGTTGGGAGCATCCACAATCTCTGGTACCTCGTCCAGTAGGTTAAAAATGCGTTCACCCCCGGCAATCCCACTTTGGATATTTGTCCACAGGGTGGCAATTTGTTGTACTGGCCGGTTGAACTGCTGGGTGTAGGCGATGAAGGTAATGATAAGACCCAGGGAAATGCTGCTGCCCATCAACTCCCCATTGCCGGTGAGGATGTAATATCCACCCATGCCTGCCACCACCGCCAGGCTGACAAAACTGAGGGCTTCCAGGGTGGGGGCCAGGGCACTGGTATAGGCTTGTGCCCGCACGTTGGCGTTGCGGTTGGCGGCGTTGCTAAGGCGGAACTGCTCGATATTCTCCTGTTCGCGGCTAAAGGCTTGTACTTCGCGCACGGCCGATATGCTTTCCTGCAAATCGGAGTTGACGGTGCCAATCTCTTTACGGGCCTGACGAAATGCTTTGCGGGCCTGGTCGGAGAACCATTTGGTGGCGATAAACATCAAGGGGAGTGTGACGAGGCTGATTAAGGCGAAGGGGATGCTTTTGCTGAACATGACATAAACTGTCCAAACAATGAGTAAAACGCCCTGCAAAACGCTAATCAGGCCAAAACCAATCACCTGTTGCAAGGTGTCCATGTCATTGGTGAGGCGGCTCATGACATCGCCTGCTTCGTGTTTGGTGAAGTAACCTAACGAGAGGCGGTGAATGTGCTTAAAAACCTCGTCTTGCAAATCGCGCAGGACGTAGTTGCCGACCCAACTCATCAAATAGAACTGGATGCCGGTGACGACGGAACTGCCTACGTACAACCCGACGATGAGCAGGATAAGCTGCCCTAACCCGCTAATGGTTTCATCGGCCGTTGCTTGCAGGTTGGGGGTGGTGTACCAACAGTTACTGGTTAAGGGGTTGTCCCCCTCGGTCGCAGGCGCACCCGCAAACCCGGCCGGAAAATCGGCCGTTTCTGCACCACCAAACATCTGGGTAGTGGCAAACGGGGTCAGATAACAATCTACCACTTGCCCGGTCAGGTCTGGCACAATCACCTGCATGTAGGTGCCTGCGATGATAAACAGAGTCACCAGCCCCAAAGCCGGCCCATAATGGCGAAAATAATCCCAAAATCGGCGCAACGTCCCACTAACACTGCGGGCCTTGCGTACCTCAACCCCTAAAAGCATTGCTTCTCGATTAAACATAATGTTCCCTTCTATTCACTGTCCACTGTCCACTGTCCACTGTTCACTGTTCACTGTCCACTGTCCACTGTCCACTGTTCACTGTCCACTAAACCCCAATTACCACTTCCTTCTCCGGCATTGCATCCGCCGCCAATTGGGAATGATAAATTTCCGCATAAATCGCACTGTTTTCCATCAATTCTTCGTGAGTGCCGCGAGCCACAATTTGCCCTTTGTCCAGCACCAAAATCTGGTCGGCATTTAACACGGTGCTAATCCGTTGGGCAATCACCAGGCTGGTGCGCCCTTTCATGAGTTTGTCGAGGGCTTGTTGAATCTGGTACTCGGTATTCAGGTCTACACTGCTGGTAGAGTCGTCCAAAATCAGGATGTGTGGGTCGAGCAACAGGGCACGAGCAATTGCCACTCGCTGTTTTTGCCCGCCGCTCAGGGTGGAACCTCGTTCACCAACCGGGGTGTCGTACCCCTGGGGGAAGGAGACGATGAAGTCATGGGCGGCGGCGGCTTTGGCGGCGGCTATTACCTCGTCGTCGCTGGCATCGGAACGGCCGAAAGCGATATTTTCTCGAATGGTGCCACTAAAGAGGGTGGTTTCTTGCAACACAATACCAATCTGGCGGCGTAGGCTTTCAATGGTGACATCGCGGATGTCGTGACTGTCTACCAATACTTTCCCTTCGCTGACATCGTAGAAACGGGGAATGAGGTTGATGATGCTGGTTTTGCCGCTGCCGGTGGCCCCTAATAAGGCGATGGTTTGACCGGGATCGGCGGTGAAACTCACGTTTTGCAGCACAGGCTCGCCACTGCTAAAGTAGCGAAAGGTGACATTGTCAAAGGTGATTTGTCCCTTAACTTCTGGCAATTCCACCGCCCCGGGTTTGTTTTCCACCTCGTTTTTGGTGTCTAAAATCTCAAAAACGCGGTCGGCACTGGCTCCTGCCTGGGCCATGAGGGAAATAATGAACCCCAACTGCCCCAACGGAATAAAGAGGTAGGTGAGGTAGAGGCTAAATTCCTGCCATTGCCCCAGGGTGAGGGTGCCGTTGACAATTTGCCGCCCGCCAAAATAGAGAACGGCCGCTTGCCCCAAGTTAGCCACCACAAAGATAAACGGGAATAAAAAGGAGAAGACACGGGCGATTTTGATACGCTGTGTTAACAACGTCTCTACCCCTTCCTCAAACCGCTTTTGCTCCCGTCGCTCCGACACAAAGGATTTAACCACCTTAAAACCCGCCAGATTCTCCTGCAAAATGGTGTTGACCTTCGACAGCCGTTTTTGTACTTCCTGGAACAATGGCTGGGTTACGGTGCCAAAAACCAGAAAAACAATCATCGCAACGGGCAACACCGGCAAAACCACCAGGGTCATACTCAGGTTAGTAGTAAACAGAATTACCAATGTGCCTACCAACAAGATGAGGGCTTGAATGGCTAATAACAACCCTTGCCCGATGAATAACCGTAGCCGTTCCACATCGTCGGTGGCGCGAATCATCAGCTGACCGGTGCGGTTTTTGTCGTGGTAGCTAAAGCTGAGGCGTTGGATTTTGGCAAACAGGTCGTTTCGTAACTCAAAGGCGATGTCTTGGGAAAGGGCCTGGGAGGTGTAGTTTTGGGCAAAGGTGAACAACCCACGCGCAATGGAAAACAGCACAACAATGAGCGCGGCCATAAAAAGAGCTTGTGGGGCGTTGTCCAGGTCTAGCTGCATCTGGCTCAAGTCCAGGGAAAAACGGGAAGCGGCCGTATTTTGCACCGCAGATGGCAGGTTTTCCAGGGCATCCAGAATGGTTTTGTTGGTGGCGTTGGTGATGATGGTGTCAATGATGCGTTGCACCAGTTTGGGCACGGCTAACTGGGCAGCGGTGGCAATGAGCAAGGAGATGAGGGAGACAAGGGTGATGCGTGGGTATCGCTGCATGTAACGAATAGCGCGGCCTAATGATTTGTTGCTGGGTTTTTCGCCCCGGCCGGGGCGGCCCCTGCTGCGAGATGCGGTCATTTGCATGGGTAGAACTCCTATATGTCACGTTTGGTGCAATGAATAGAGATGTTTAATTTGCCAAGAAGTTGGCTGAGTGTTTCCTGTTCGTCGCTGGTGAGAGTGCTGAAACAACGGCCGATTATCTCAAAATGTTGGCTCACATTAGCCCGTACCAGCGTGCGGCCAGCTTCGGTGAGCGAGATATTAAATTTGCGTTTGTCTTGTTTATCCAGGTGTCGCTCCACCAATACCTGGTCTTCCAGGCTGGCAATGAGCGAACTGACTGTGTTGCGGCTGGTGCCCTGGTGTTCGCTGATTTCTGAGGGGTTTAGCTCACCGCGCCCCTCGATTTGTTCGGTAAAAAAGAGGGCCATCAAAATGCGGTATTGGGCATAGGAAAGACCGGCCGTTGTCAGGCTGTTTTCGCCCATCTGGTAAAGGGCGTGGGAAACCATACGAATCTCATCCATCAGGCGAATGGCTCTGGGGTCAATACCTGGGTTGAGGGTTTGCATGAACTGTTTCCACCGCTCACGCCGTTCGGGGTCTGTTTTAATTGTTTTTAGTGGAGGAGACATAAGATTTGTTATTGATACTTGCAGAGGGCATAAACGGACGTTTTTATTGTGAGATTGGAGATTAGGGATTAGAGATTGGTCAATCTCTAATCCCTAATCTCTAATCCCCTTCA
>CAZPEJ010000171.1:0-8968 GCA_964585465.1 uncultured Ardenticatenaceae bacterium | reverse complement strand
GGGCTGGCCCCAAAGCGGCCGTGATATACCCCAGCGCAAAAAAGCCGATACAAGCCGCCAGCATGGTTCCATGTGTTTTAAGCAGGTTCATAAAATAACTTTCCGTTTTTGTTCGTAGTAACCGCTTCAGCGATTTGAACAACTAAAGTCGTTGCTACGAACTGGAACGACTAAAGTCGTTACTACGAACTGATTTTTGGATGTTTATTTAGAAAATGGAAGGCGGATGAACTCTGTAAAGATGATACTCAATTCAACGGCCGTTTTGCCAACGGCCGTTGCTTTGGGTATGATGTTAATTGAGTGGTTAAAATACCCTATGTTTGAATAGTTGCCGTAATTGTATCTCATCTGGACAAAGAAGTTGCGAATTACCGATGATCAACATTAAACGCCGTTTGTTGCCTGTGATGATAGTGCCTTTATTGGTAGTGGTGGTGGGCACTGTGGGGTATGTGTTGCTGGAGGGGTGGTCGTGGGCAGATTCGTTTTATATGACGGTGATTACGTTGACGACGGTGGGGTTTGGGGAGGTACGGCCGTTAACCGACCTGGGGCGTTTTTTTACGGTTTTACTGCTTTTGTTTGGGGTGGGGTCGGTGGCTTATGGGTTTAGCACCATTGGCGAACTGTTTTTAACGGCCGATTTGGGCAAACGGTTAAGGAGGCGGCGTATGAAACAAACGATTAACCAGTTGCGTGATCATATCATTGTGTGTGGTTACGGCCGGGTGGGGGCCAGTTCGGTGAAAACCTTGCGCGAGAATCGCCGGGCGGTGGTGGTGATTGAACGGGAGCCAGAAAAGGTGGAAACGGCCGTTACTCATGGTTTAACCGTTATTGAAGGGGATGCTACCCGCGATGAAGTGCTACGCGAGGCAGGAATTGACCAGGCGACCGGTTTGATTGTTTGTACCGGCGATGACTCGATCAATCTGTTTATTGTCCTCTCGGCGCGCGTGTTAAAACCGGAGTTATACATTGTGGTACGAACCGTAGACCAGGAAAACGAGCGCAAAATGCAACGTGCCGGGGCCAACCGGGTCGTTTCCCCCTATGGCATTGGCGGAAAACATATGGCAAATATCATGATTCGCCCCCATGTCACCGATTTTTTGGATGTGGTCACACTAGAAGGTGGGTTAGAATTGTGGATGGAAGAGCTGGTTGTGTCTCCCCACTCCCCCTTAGCCAGCCAAACAGTAGGGCAGGCGAATATCCGTCAGCACACGGGTGTGACGCTGGTGGCGGTGTTGGGGCGTAATGGCGGTGGCACGGTGACCCCCAACGCCAATACCTTGTTGCACGCCGGGGATCGGCTGATTGTCGTAGGGGTGCGAAAAGATTTAGCCATTTTAGAGGCTTTGTGCGAAAACAAGGATGTGTCATGAAAAAAATTAACCAACAGTGGCAAATGCAAACCAACTTGATTCATGCCGGGGATGAACACAATCCGTCATCGGCCGTTTCTTCCCCCATTTATCAAAGTGCTACCTATGCTTTTGAAGAACCTGAAGAGATTGCAGCGGCCATGGTGGCTCAGGCTCACCCGCAATTTTACGGCCGTTACGCCTCCCCCAACGTCAAACAGGTAGAAGCAACTGTGGCAAAGTTGGAAGGTGGAGAAACAGCCATCGCCGTGGCTTCTGGCATGGCCGCCGTTTCCCTGGTGTTGTTGGGAGAACTGAAAGCCGGGGATCATGTGGTGGCGCAGCATACCCTCTACCCGACCACGACGAAGTTGTTGATGGATAAACTGCCGACATGGGGCATTGAAACCACCTTTGTGAATCAATGGGATACGGCCGCTTTTGCAGCCGCTATTCGCCCCAACACACGACTGATTTATGTGGAAAGCCCGGCCAACCCCACCCTGCGCCTCACCAACCTGGCCGCCATCGCCGAATTGGCCCGCTACCACAACCTGGTTTCGGTTATTGATAACACCTTTGCTTCTCCTTACAACCAACGGCCGTTATCCCTGGGCCTGGATGTTACCCTGCATAGTGCCACCAAATACCTGGCCGGGCATTCCGACGTGGTGGCCGGGGTGGTGGTGACAACGGCCGAAAGGGTTAGCCGCCTCTGGCGCAACAGCATCATGTTTGGGGCCGTCTTACACCCCATGGAAGCGTGGCTGTTGGAACGCGGGTTAAAAACATTTAACCTGCGAATGGCTCAACACAATCAAAACGCCCTGGCTGTGGCCCAATTCCTTAACCAACATCCCGCCGTGCGTGAAGTCTATTACCCTGGCCTGCCTTCCCATCCCGACCATGCCCTGGCACAGCAGCAGATGAAGGGGGGGTATGGGGGCATGGTCTGTTTCGATTTGCGGGGCGGCCGGGCGGCCGGGTATGCCATGTTACAAAAGGTGCAGTTGATCAAACTGGCTGTTAGCCTGGGTGGGGTACACTCCCTGATCACCCACCCCGCCAGCACGGTTTCGATGGCCCAAAGTGAAGAGGCGTTAAAAGCCAGCGGGGTCTTACCTGGATTGGTGCGTTTTTCTGTGGGGTTAGAAGAAACGGCCGATATTTTGGCTGACCTGGAGCAGGCTTTGGGGTAGGTAAAGAAAGGTCAAAACATCACATACCTCTCTTTGGGAACTCAGGGGGTGACAACCAATGAAACGTAAAACGTAAAACGTGAAATTTCTTTGGTCACGTTTCACGTTTCACGTTTCACAGCAAACCCCACAAAATCCGCAAGACCCAAAATTACTAATGCCTATGGTTCGTAACAAACTAAAAACCCAACAAGATGTCATTTATTTGTCGCTCCTCATTGTCATTAAAGCTGTGATGCAGTTTTATCTCTACCAAAAGGGGTTTATTAGCGTATCGGCCGATGAATTTGCTCGCGGGTTGCGGGCCGCACACTGGTCACTACAACCAACCTTTAGTGCAGCAACCGATTCGCAGGGTGTCTGGTTACCTTTTGAAAAATATCTGAACGGTTCGCTCTTACTGTTGTGGGACGATGTTATTTGGGCACCAAGAGCCACCGTTTTTCTTGCTTCCTGCTTGTTACTGATTTCCTTCTTTGCTTTAACCCGCCTTCTTTTTCAACCCCCCACCATTGCTTATCTGGCGGCTCTATTTATTACTTTCCAGCCCTGGGTTGTCTGGTTAAGTGGCACACCGATGTTAGAAATGTATTACCTCCCACTCTTTTTTGCGGGTGTTTTCTTTTTGATCAAGTGGCTGCAAACAGACAATCCATATGGGTGGTTCTGGAGTGGGTTGTGTTTTATGATGGCAAGTGGGTTTCATGTGCAAAGCTGGGTGTTTCTTAGTGTCATAAACCTGCTCACGATTGGTTTTTGGTTTCGCTTTTTACGGGGGCGGGAAAACGGCCGTTTCTTTCAACTCACTACCTTTTACCTGCTAAGTAACAGCTACATTATCTTCTTCACCCTCGCAGAATACCTGTACAGTGGCAAAATTCTCACTGCTTTACGATTTCATACCACCTACTCCCTGTTAATTCACAATGGTTACCAGGTGCCCGTGTGGGAAAAGTTATGGTATTACCCACAACTCATAGTCACCAACACCCCCATCACTGTTTGGTTTTTATTACCAATTACTTTTCTTTTTTTATCGCAGGATCGTGAACGACGGTGGAAATTATTTTTATTGGCAGTGGGCATCCTTTCTCTAGGAACAAATAGTGTCTTGAATGTTTTTTCCGGTCCTCCATCTGCTGCTCCAGACCGGTACGCCGTTTTTTACATCCTTTTGCTTGCTCCCTACCTGTCCTACGGATGTTATCAATCTATTCTTTGGAGCAAAACCCATCTGAAATCCTTTTGGGCATACCCCCTACCAATAGTCACTGTGACTTTGTTGCTCTATAGTATCTGGTGGGGCAAACAACGTATTCCACACTTTCCGCCAGCTATGCCCATTGAATCTGTTGAAACGGGTCAATACCTCAACGAACTTCTCAATACAGCTCAAACTGCCACCGCCCCCCAACCCGGCTACCTGTTAGAACTCAAGTATTGGGAGTATATTGCTGTCCAGTTACCCGCACGGCATTATGACACCCAATACTTTGACCGCGAAGAGGATTTCTACAATCGTAATACTCCTTCCATTTTCCTGGAGCCGCCAGAGGTAATTTTGGATACTTTAGTACAAAACCATATCCTCTATGTTGCGTTATATGACGATGCCTTGCGCGAAAAAGCGTTACAAACGGAGTTTCTACTCGCGCAAAAAGAAATTGGTGACTGGACAGTTTTTAAGTTTGTGCCACCGCAAGACTAAGGATAAAAGAGGTAAACCCCTTCAGGAGTCGTTAAAAACAGTTTGTCCGGTTCAGGTTCGCGCCACAATAAGGCAGAAATCGGTTTATCTTGCCACCCGATGTCGGTCAATTTTATCCAGGTCAACCCCCGATCTGGTGTTTCATACACCCCTCGCACCGTCCCCAGCAGCCAGTGATCCAGGTTTTCTGGGTCATACGCCAGACTTAACAGACCATAGGTTTGGGTAATGGGGCCGCCGGGGTCATACAACACATCCTCCAGGCCAGTGGTGGTGGTGTACCAGGTGGTGCCGCCATCATGGCTGCCCCAAAAGGCGTTGGCTTCACCAAAATAAACGTGAGTGGAAGAGATAGGATCCGTTGCCAGAGTTGTAATCGCCCAGGGAGCCGGGGACAATGGGGTGAGGTGTTGCCAACCCAGGCCGCCATCCACACTGCCGATGATGGCTCCACCACCCCCTTCGCTGATACCACCCAGATAAACAGTTTGCCAGTTATCGGCCGTTGCTGGGGCCGCCGACCGTGCTTCGTAGGTGAGGAACAGGTCGTCTGGTTGCAAATTCCACGTCTCCCCACCATCTGTCGTCAGGTAGGGGCCATCACACCCCCGCGCATACACCCGCGTCGCATCGTCAGGGTGAACCGCTAACGGTTGCAGATTCACCCCATTTGCCAATTCCACCCAGGTTTGCCCCCCATCTTCACTTTTCCACAGCAGTACATCCTCACCACCAGCCAGGCAGGGATAACCAGCACCCCCATACAACACCGCAGGCAGGCCAGGAGCCAGCCGCAGCGAACGAGTAACGGGTGGTGTGGCGTTGACCAGTGACCAGGTTTCTGCGCTGTCCGTTGACTGATACAAACCCTGGCTGGTCATCGCGTAGAGCCAGGTCGTTTGGGGGTGGCCGATGAGTTGACTGGCCTGTTCTCCTTCAATCATCAATGGCCCGGCCGGAGGGGAAACCGATGGTTGCCACTGGTTGACGGTAAGCGGCAGGTAGGTGTGGTGAGTCAACGGGCCGGGGCCAGGCGGCTCACAAACAGTTAGAGAAACTGTGTCTAGATAAAGACCAGCTATACCCCCACTGCCGTTGTTATACACCCCCACATAGAGGCGAATCGTCTCTCCGGCGTAGTCGCTCAGGTCAAAGGTGTGTTGTCCCCAGGTCTGGCTGTTGTCCAGGGTATGGTGCAGTGTTTCCAGGATTTGAAAGGAGGTGTCCATCAGGTAGATATATTGGGCATCGCCATCATTGAGGTTGGTTGCCAGGGGATAGAGCCAGGTGGTCAGGGTAGCGGTGAGGGTTTGGGTGGGTAGGGTGATGTCCTGGTAGGCAGAGGAGTAGGCAAACTGGTTCTCATCAGCCACAATGCCGATGCGAATGGAGCGATTGCCAGTGTGAGGCTGGGTCAGGCTATATTCGGCCGTTGCCGGGGTGATGGGCATGATCCAACCAGCGTTTTGTTCCATATCCCCATTCACCACCCACTCGCTGCAACTGGCGCGCAGCCGCCACAACCCTGCTTGTGTGGGCAGGAAAAAGAGGCCAGGCACAGGGGCTAACAAACCAGTGGGAGTAACATCAGGGGCCGTGCCTTGTCCTTGCCACAAATCGCCGCTATTGGCAGAGTGAAAAAATTCCCAACGGGTGCCACCTGCGTACAGGGCGCGCTCAATGGCGTAAAGGCGTGACTGCGGTGAAACAGCCAGACCCATAATCCAACCATCCAGGTAATCTACGGGTAATCCTGTGCTGACAATTTCCCAGGTCAAACCACTATCATTAGAACGGGCGATACCGTTGGGGTCAGACTCACCACTGCCTTCGACAAAAAAATAACTCAGCCAAAGGGTTTGGTCGCTGGCATAATTGGGGGAGAAAATCAGGTGGCGGGGAATGTCTACATCGGGAATAGAAACCACTTGCCACTCGTCGCCGCCGTTGCTGGAGCGAATGAGGGGGCCAAAACCAGTCAGGTAGAGGGTGTGGTCGGTGGCAAAATTGGGGGAGGCGTAAATGCGGTACAGGTCGGCAAAGTCGGGCAGGCCCGTTTCGGCCGTTTCCCAATCCTCCCCGCCATTGGTAGAACGCCACACATGTGCCCCTCCAATCACCAACACCGCAACCTGGTCGGTTTCATCACGAACGGCCGTTATATCTTGCAACACCGCCTCGGTCGTCGTAAAAACCGTTTGCCAGGTCATTCCTCCATCAGCCGAACGGTACACCTCGGCTGGCCCTTCTGGCACATTCCGCGCCAAAAACAAAAGCTGGTTATCGCTGTCAGCCGCAAAAGCGGTTATGCCAACGGTTTCGGTGAGGGGAGGACGAGGGTAAATGATTTCCCAGGTGTCACCCTCATCGGCCGTTTTTAACAAAGCAGTCGGAGTAGTGACAAACAACGTGCGATCCCATAAAAAATGAGCAGAAACCCAGGCACGGGTTGGTTGGTCAGGCAAAACCAGTTGCCAGGGCAAATCCTCACGAACGGCCGCTGTGGCACTGCGCCACCAGACAGCCATGAGGAGCAGTAACAAACCTGACATGAGGGAGAAAAAACCGATACGTTTCATAAAACACCTCGGTAGGGGCGTATTGTGTATTCCGTGACACAATATGCCTCATCTTTTTGCCTGTAAAGGTGCAGGGGGAGTGGTTAGAAGATATGTGAATTATAGCACAAACGGCCGTTTCACAGACGGCCGTTTTCCCTTCCCTTCACACAAAGTTGGGTGAACCCGGTAGCTGTGGCATAATTCCACCCATGAGTACAATCACCCTAAACGAAACCCAACAAGCTATGTTAGCTGGCAAACAAGGCATAGCCCGCCAGATGGGGATGCGCCTGTTACTGGACATCGCCGCTACGGCCGGGGCCACTGCCCTGGTGCCCATCCAAAGTGCCCACCTGTCAGGTGTTTCCCCCCTCACTGGCGGTTTGGGGCTGCGCCTCTTCCTGGCAAAACTCGCCAGTGATCCCCAGGCCCAGGTAGCCATCCCCACCACCCTCAATTCGGCCGGGTGTGATACAGATCAGTTCGCCGCCATGCGAATTGTGACCCCTGACTTTTTGGCACACAGCCAGGAAATTGTGGCAAATTACACCCGATTGGGCGTGCGACCGACACAATCCTGCACCCCTTATGAATGGGATGGGGTTGTCACCAGCGGCCCGGCCGCCTGGGCCGAATCAAACGCCATCTGTTTTGGCAACTCCTACACCGGATTATTGACCAACCGCGAATCGGGGTTATCGGCTCTGGCCTCCGCCCTCACCGGCTACACACCCCATTATGGATTGCTGGCAGAAGAAGCCCGACGGCCGAATTTAGCTGTCATCGTTACCACCCCCCTCCACGACCCCACCGACTTCTCCATTTTGGGCGACTGGATTGGCAAACAGAAACAACCCGGCTGGAAGTTCCCCTATGGCCCCATTCCACTCATTAAAGGATTACCCACCAACCTGAGCCACGAACAGAAAAAAGCCCTCACCGCCGCCGCCGCCAACTATGGTTGCCCCTTGTTATACATTGAGAACCTGGGGCCACGCCCCCCGGCCGACTTTCAGAGCAAGGTCATGTTTGGCGAAAAGGAATTGCAGGCCCGTTACACGGCATTGCAACCCCGTTCACCCGTCTCTCTGGTGGTAATTGGCTGCCCCCAGGCCAGCATAGGAGAGTTGCGAGAAACGGCCGAACACCTGAAAGGCAAACATCTTCACCCCGATGGGCCTCCCCTTTGGGTCTTTACCTCCTCGGCCAACAAAGCCATTGCCGAAAAAACCGGCATCGCCGATGTCATCCGCCGCAGCGGTGCCCTGCTTCTACAAAACACCTGCCCTGAAGTTGTGCCCTATGACCCTGCCTGGGTAAAACATGTCCTCACCAACTCCATGAAAGCGGAACATTACATCAAATCCGGCCTCAACGGCATCCCCACCTCCGTCGTGCGCCTGGCCGATTGTGTGGCGATTGCGTTGGGCGAAAAAGTCATTCAAGAAACGGCCGAAGTAAATAATAAACAGTCAACAGTGAACAGTGAACAGACTCCGCAACCACTTCACGCTTCACATTTCACACTTCACTCCTCACCCTTCTCTGCCCAGGGGCGTGGCCTTCCTTCGCAGGGCGACTTTGCCATTACCGGTGAAGCCTTTGTCACTGATACCCCCATCACCTTTCTTGGTTTTGTGAATCGAGAAACAGGTTTTGTTGAGGAGCCGGGCCACCCGGCCAACGGTCAGTGTATGGCGGGCAAAATCGCCATCTTCCCCAAAGGCAGTGGCTCAACAGTAGCTCCTTATGTGTTGTTAGAACTGTTTTATCGGGGGGTGGCTCCCCTGGCAATTATCAATACCGACATTGACCAACAAAGTGCGCCAGCCTGCTCATTGGAAAATATCCCTTATGCCTATGGTTTTGACCAAAACCCGATTCAAAACATCCATTCAGGCACACCAGTGACGTTAAAACGAGTGGGGGATGTGGTGACACTTTCCTACGATACGCCATAACACAAATTGGCATTTTGTTGAACAAGATTAGAGCTGGGAGATTAAAGAGTTGCCAACCTCCCATCTCAATGAACTGGTAACAAAAAACCAGGTTTTGAAAACCTGGTTTGTGTGGGGAGTGGGCGTAATAGGACTTGAACCTATGACCTCACGGATGTGAACCGTGCGC
>CAZPEJ010000170.1:0-8973 GCA_964585465.1 uncultured Ardenticatenaceae bacterium | reverse complement strand
TCTCTAGCTGGGTTTCGCCAGGGCCACGCACCCCCACCCCGCCGCTCATGCCGCCGCCAGCCCGGCCGCCTGCCTGCCGCGCCAGGTGTGTCCACAGGCGTGTCAAACGAGGCAGACGGTATTCCAGTTGTGCCAGTTCTACCTGTAATTTGCCTTCGTGGGTATTGGCATGTTGAGCAAAAATGTCCAGGATGAGGGCGGTGCGGTCTACAACTTTTACGTTGTCCCCAAACACCTGCTCCAGTTCACGCTGGTGGCGCGGGGTTAGTTCGTCGTCAAAGATGACCACATTGGCATCCAGCTCTTCCAGGAGTGTCTTTACTTCTTCCACTTTCCCAGGGCCGATGTAAGTGGCACTATTGGGGGTATCAATCTTTTGGTAGGTCTGGCCCACAATGTCCAGCCCGGCCGTATCTGCCAGGCGGGTGAGTTCTAACAAACTATCTTCGACCGTCAGTAACGGCCGTTCCTTCTTCAGCTCCACCCCGACCAAAAATGCCCGCTCTAATGGGTCTGCGGTTTCATACGTCTTTTCTGAAATATCAACCTCCTAATTCAAGACTTCGACAAATGCTGTAAGCGTTTCAACTGTTGCTGCTCTACGGTTTAAGTAACGTAATGTTGCCAGGTCCTCAACCTTTGTCAGCCGGGTAGCAATCAGCTCAGGAAAAGCCCCAAAACGGATCTGTAACAGATCCAGAATGCTTTCACGTAAAGCCACCTGTTGGCCCTGTTCCAATCCTTTTGCAATTCCCTCTTCTATCCATTGTTGGGCGAGTGTGGGCATTACCTTATCTCCTTGCTCATTCAAAGTCGTTTGAATAATTTGTCCTAAATCTTGCCGCGTTACCCTATCGGTAGCAGCAGACAAGTAACGTAAGACCGTTTCCCGATATTCTAATGCCGTTTTTTGGTTTGCCAACTGGTGGAAAAGTAGAAAAATTTCTGGTAATCGGTCAGTTAACTGATCATCAAAAATATATCGAAGCAACCTTAAACCAATCTGTGCTAACGCTACCCCCCGAATTTCATCGCCATGGAAAGCGGAAAGATCACATAATTCGTAGGTGAAAGCGGGCCAATAGTTTTTCAAGGCTTCTGGACCAGTAAACAGGTTTTGAAAATCCCGAACGGCCGTCCAACGCTCCCGTCCGTGATAAATAACCATTGGAATAATGGGGGAAACTATCTTTTGCCCCTGGCGTAGGTCACGCTCCCAAATCCGCACCAAATAACGCAACAGTTGGAAAGGTGTCAGTGGATCGGAGTAACTCTTATGCTCCATTAACACATAGACATAAGCCTCTCCACCAGACAGTAACGTTACACGGTACAGTAAATCAGTAAAATTTTCTTGCAGATCTGAATCAATAAATGAATCTTTACGGAGTTCCAGCGTAGAAATATCCAACAAAACAGAAACGGCTGGTGGCAGGTAATTTTGCAAAAAGTCGCGGGCAATTTCCAGGCGAGAAAATGTCTCCTTGAAAAACTTATCGTGTGGGTTACTTAATTCTGACATCTAAAAAATCACCCAACTTTTAATCCCGCAACCCAATAACGTTTAATGAACGGGGGTGGTCTATGGTGTATTCATACCATACGATTTGTTCTTGTCCGGCAGCCAGGGAGAGATGCCACTCAAAAAGGTTAAGGTCAGATTTTTTACTGATGTCTGGTTTGGCAGAGTCTAGTTTCACTTTAATCTGCTCGTGACGAGAAACGGGGATTTGGTCGTGCAGTTCAACACGAACGGCCGTATTCAGTAAATTTTTTAGGGTAATTTTGTACCCATACCGCAATTGTCGGTCGTCGCGCAGGAAACGTTTATCCACTTCCCGTTTTACCAGTTCTCGCTCCACACTAATCCGTTCCTCCACCCCCAACAACAGCTCCAGTTCACCACCAGAAGGGGTATATTCCAGCTGGGAACGGCCGATAAATTCATCCCCCACAAATAAACTAGAAGGTCCCGACAACAGCGGGCCAGGACTGCTGTTGTTCACTTTGGCACGGCGATACACAGAGTCGGTATGTTTGGGCACGGCCAGGTAATCCAGGCGCGGGGTCAGGTTAAAGCGGTGAATGGTTGTTTTGTGTGGTGAGCCATCACTAGGGATGTCACTGCTGCCAGAAACGGTGAAAGAAACGGCCGTTCCACTCTCATTTACCGTTGCCACCGCCACTTCTGCTGGAGCCTCTGCCGGAACCGCCATCAGCACATCGGCCGCTTGCTCCGTCATGGCTGCCATCGCCACTGCTGGAGCCGCTTTCATGGCCCCACGAGCCACCTGAGGGGCCGGAGCCGGGCGCGGCGTGTATACATCCAGATACCAGGGTTGTAACTCTGGCAGTCGTTGGTTCAAAGCAGGTCGGGCCGTTGAAACAGTCAGTTGCACCCCCGGCCAATCCTGCCCGGTGTTTTGTGTCACCTGGGCAATGTAGCTAATTTCTAACTGGTTATTGCCATTTTCCGGCAACAGCCGCACATCATACAACGGCTGCCAACCTGCCGACTGCACCACATAACTCAGTTCCGGGCTAAATGTACCATCGTTTAACACCTCCACTTCAATACGCGCCTGGTAACGCTGGCGTGGGCGAGCATTTCGTAACTGTTTTAGCTCCTGGCGCAACTTTTCCAGGCGACGGGTAATTTCTCGCTGCTGCCCATTCAGTCGGCGCACTGCATCTCGCCCTTTGTTGTCCTGCTCTTGCAAAAATTGGGCTAGATTGTTTTGGTCTTCAATGCTGGTACGGCCACGAGCGAGACCTTTGGCATATTCGGCCGTTGCCTGGCGCAGGCCATTAAGGTATTGAGCCTGGGCTGCCCAAACCGCTTTTTCGTCCTCAATGACTTTATTCTCATCTTCCAACTGCTCAATTTGTTGTTCCAATTCGCGCACACGGGTCGCCGGGGTTTCTTCGTAAAAACGGTGATTGACCTCCACCCCCAACAGCCGCACCCGCGCACTCCCCTTGCCCGACACCCGCACCGAGTCAATCTCCAGCGTCAAGGGTAACTCTTCTAACAACAGGTAACGGGTTTGTGTGGTCACTTCGGCCGTGCCACGGCACGTTACACGCGCCCGATCAGGATAAACAGTTACATGGGTTATCACCGGGTTTTCAATCTTCAGTTGCATGGTTGCTCCAAAAACAAGAGTCAAAGTTTAGACAAACAATACCCTGTTGACAGGGCACTGTTTGGTAACACGGGGTTTTAACCTCGTGTTCAGGTTACGCAGGTTTTTTAATCCAAATAGGTAGTTCGATATGGAAGGTGCTACCAGGGTATTTCTCTTCGTCCTGGCCTGTGCTTTCAGCCCAAATTCGGCCGCCATGGGCCTCCACAATGCCTTTGGCAATAGGCAACCCCAAACCTGGGCCGCCGCCCTTAAACTTGGTTTTGCTAGAGGAGTGCAAACTGGCATCCATGGTGCTGGTAAATTTGTCAAAAATACGGTCTAAATCTATCGGGTTGATGCCAATGCCACTGTCTTGAATTTGGATTTCCACATAACCCGCAATTTCGTTACTCACTTCATCTTGTCGGGTGAGTTCGGTTGAAACCGTTACTTTGCCGCCGTCTGGGGTGTATTTGAGGGCATTTAACAACACTTTGCTAAAAGCTCTGGTCAGTTTTTCCTGGTCGCCCCAGGTTTTTATTTCGGTGTTTAACGGCCGTATCACCAAATCCACCCGTCGGTCAAAATAAAACTTATCCAGGCTATCCGCCACCATCAAAATAATACGCTCCAGGTGAAACTGTTGGTAATTTAGCTCAAAAGAGCGCAGTTCAATCAACGACACCTCAATCATATCGTTGATAATTTCATACATACGGCGAAAACCATTGCTCAACCCTTCCACATACACACTCAGCCGCGGATCCGTGCTGGTCTCAAAACGGAGGATATTGGCATACCCCTCCAAAATGGTTAGAGGGGTTTTTAGTTCGTGGGCGGCAACAGCAACAAAGTTAGATTTGCTCCTCTCAAAATCTTTCATCTGCTCCCGCAGTTGCACCATATGTTCCAACAGAGCCGCCCGATCCATATCACTGGCAAGCTGGCTGACTTCAATCAGGGCATAGGTGAGAATATCATCCAACTGCCGCCAGACGCGCAAAGCCTCCGCAGCCGAAAAAAGATGATCGAGCCGTTTGCCAATCTCCTCCTTCAAAACACGCAACACCGTCAGCCAATCGCCCGCTGCCCGTGCATCATGCCCCACACTGGTAAGTGCCCAAAACTGTACCTCTGAAAGCTGTTTTTCCCGTGCTTCACCCACATTATTTGCCAGCAAGGTGACAAAATTTGCCACATCCTCCTCATCCACCAGCATATTGGGGACACGGTACAGAGTGGTTTCTGTGATACGTCTTTGGTCTTGTTCTAACCACCGTTTTAGGGTATCAGCCACATCTCCTCCGTCGGAAATTAGTGTGCAGTAAACCGTGAACAGTCATCAGTTGTCAAGTGCTGTTCACTGTCCACTATCCACCGTTCACCGTTCACTGTCCACTGTTCACTGTTCACTGGCTACTATCCACTGAGTACTTCACTTGTGCGTGGCGGGTGAAGCGGCGCAGAGCCGTTAATGCCCGTTCGTTATACCAGTGAGAACGGTCGCCTTTATTCATTTGTTGCTGGGGCAAGGGTAATAAACCAAAATTTGCTTTCATGGGTTGGAAAGTTTTGGCCTCGGCATGGGTGACGTAGTGGCACAAGGCTCCCAACATGGTAACGGGAGGGAAGATGACGGGTGGTTGGTTGTGCAGCAGTCGGGCGGCGTTGAGGCCAGCCACAAACCCGGAAGCTGCATTGCCCATGTACCCTTCTACCCCAACAATTTGCCCGGCGAAAAAGAGGTCGGCACGGGCGCGGTATTGCATGGTTGGGTGTAGTAGTTGAGGAGCGTTGATGTAGGTGTTGCGGTGCATGGTGCCGTAGCGCAGAAATTCGGCTCGCTCCAGGCCGGGAATGAGTTGTAAGACTCGTTTTTGTTCGCCCCATTTGAGATTGGTTTGGAAACCAACGATGTTGTAGAGGGAGCCGAGCAGGTTGTCCTGACGCAGTTGCACCACAGCAAACGGCCGTTTTCCGTTGCGCGGATCAATTAACCCCACCGGGCGCATGGGGCCAAATGCCAATGCCTCTCGTCCCCGTCCGGCTAATACCTCAATTGGCATACACCCCTCAAAAAAGTGGGCATCTTCTTGTTCAAACTGTTTAAGAGTAATCGTTTCTGCCCCAGTTAAGGCTTGCTGAAACAGATCATACTCTGCTTCCGTCATCGGGCAGTTGATATAATCGCCTTCTTCCTGTTCTCCTTTGTCGTAGCGGGATTGGCGAAAAGCGATGGTAAAATTGATGGTTTCGTGGTTGACAATGGGGGAAATGGCATCATAAAAGTAGAGGTATTGTTGTCCTGTGAGGCGGCTGATGTCGGCCGTTAATGCCGCCGAGGTGAGTGGGCCGGAAGCGATAATACAAGGTTGGTCGGGAACGGCCGTTACCTCTTGGCGTATTATTTCAATGTTCGGGTGAGTAGCAATTTTTTCCGTCACCAGAGCAGAAAACCCTTCGCGGTCTACAGCCAGGGAGGAACCAGCAGGAACGGCCGTTTCCTCGGCACAGGCCAAAATAAAAGACCCCAGGCCACGCAACTCTGCTTTTAACAATCCGGGAGCTTTATCGGGCAAACGCGACCCCATCGAATTACTGCACACCAGTTCCGCCAGCTTGTCACTGGTGTGGGCCGGGGTAGTTTGGCGGGGGCGCATCTCATACAGCCGTACCTGAACACCCAATTCAGCTGCTTGCCAGGCTGCTTCGCAACCAGCCAATCCTCCCCCGACAACAATTAGTACTTTAGTCATGGTTCCATTTTATCACAGAACCTCAAAATGCCTGTGGGTTATTCGTGAAAAGTGGAAAATGCCCTGTGGGAAACCTGCTCTAAACTATCTGCGAATGAGCCATAACCCTTTGGGCACCGCTTTCGTAAGGCCACCAGGTTTACCAACTGTCCCAATTCCCAACGGATTAACAACTCACGATAGCCTGGTTTTACATCCTCCAGAAATTCGGAACGGCTAATAGCATCATCTAACAAGTTTTTGGCCCCTCTTTCTGCATTTTTTGTGCCGGGGAGCGTTTCTAAATTAGATGGCAGGTCATCTGGTAAAGAAACACCTAAAAGCTGTGAAAGACTGGCAACATCTGCCAATAACCAGGTGTCAAAGTTCTTGATAGCTATTCCTCCGACACTGCGGTCAAACATGGGTTGTTCATTGATGTCTAGATGGTTTTCTTGAATCGTTTGTAATGCTTTCTCCATTGCTTGATTGCGCCGCGTCAAAGATTCGTCAGCATCTACTACCAGGATTACTATGTCTATTTCGTGAGGTAGCCAGACCAGAATTGTCTGGGCGAGAAATTTTTTGTCTAAAATTCCATGCCCGCTCCGCAATTTACCTTTGAGGATTTCTTGTGAACCAGGGTGACGCTGCACAAATTCACAATCTACCAAACCATATTCACCTAATTGTCGCCGGATAAGGCGATGTAAAGCCCCTTCTTTGGCGCGTTCAATCGGTTTGCCCCCTTCTTCGGGTTTTACGTAAGGTATGCTACGCCCCAGTTCGGCCTCACCTTCAGCAATAAGGCCAATGCGGATCGGCCGTTTCATATGGGATTACCTCCAAACAAATTCGTAAACCACAACTCCCCCATGGCCTGGTCATAAGCGTCCATTGCTCTTCTAAAACGTGTTGAATCTTTAGGCAGTCCATAAACCTGAGTTTTTCCCTCTCGATCTAACTCGACTACCCTGATTTGTTCGGGCTTTACATAATTCAATAAAACAGGGGAGTGGGTGGTTATCAACACCTGTACTGGTTTTCCCCCCATGCCTTCTGTAGCGATCAGGTTTAACAAATCTATCATTTTATGTAACAGCCAGGGATGAACACCATTTTCAGGCTCTTCAAAACAGAGGATGTCGGGGGTGGCCGTTTGATAAACGGCCGTTAAAAATGCCAAAATACGAAGGGTACCATCGGATATATCATTTGTAGGGATGATATGTTCCGAGTATTTGTCTACCAACCTCAGCCTGTTTTCTGCACCAACCCTCTGAAGGGAAATACGCGCGATATTTGGAACAAGGTCAATAAATCGCTGTTCCAGTTCAATAAACCTGTTCCTATCATCAAACAAAATATCCGCCAAAGAGTTAGCAACGCCGTATCCGGTTGAGTTAATAGGGTTTGAAGTGGCAGAAGCCAAAAAAGCAGGGTTAAAGTTATACAAAACCACACGTTTTAACGCGCTAACGGTCTGTCCGTCCAATTGGTTTTTTAGATTACCTTTTGAATTAAAAATGAGTTGTTGCCCTTCGCCCTGGGTGTGAAGGGTAAAAACCAAGTCCTCCTCTCCCCCTTGCCAAAATTTAGCCCGATAATCTTGCCCAGTGGGGTATAAGAGCTGTTCAATAGCTATTTTGATACTATTGCTAACGATGGCACCTGACAACACCAATAAAGCTTCACAAATGTTTGATTTGCCTGAACCATTTGGGCCGATAAATACGGTCAATGGTTCCAAATCTACATGGACATCGTAAAGGCTTTTGTACCGCTGTATTTGAATATGGGTAAGCATAACCTCTCCACTCGTGTTGGGCTTCTCACCTGTTCACCATTCACAATTTCCTATTCCCCTACTCCATGCCAATGGAAAACATGCTTTCCAGGTCATGTTTGGAAAAAACGCGGAAGGCAATTAAGGTCTCGCTGTGGGTGATGCCCTCGATGCCCAACATTTGTTCTGTGACCAATCTGGCTAATGTGTCGTTGTCCTTGACACGCAAAACGGCCGCTAAATCAAAACGGCCGCCCACAGAGTACACCTCCGTAATTCCTGGCAATTCAGCCAATGCCTGCCCAACGTTGTTCACTTTGCCACGTTCTACATTTAATAACACGATTGAACTAACCATTCGTCGCTCCTTCTATGCTCACAGAGGAAATAACCTGACATTTTCATTGAGATTGGAGATGAGCGATTGAAAATTGGCAAATCTCTGATCTCCAACCTCTGATCTCCTTCCACAAAACATCAATTTATGACCCGATGCCAGCTATCTATCCCCAAATGGGGTCAAAATATCGTCTGTCTAAATCGTTGCCCTATTATAACCTACACTTTACCAGAACAACGGTAGGACGGAAACGGCCGTTTTCCCTTCCCCTCTTTCCGTTATAATAGACTGGCAACTTATGTTATTGCAAAACGAGGTGTAATATGAACAAAAAACAATTCGACCCCTTTGACGCACGAGCCAAACTTCCTGGCACCCAGGTATCCTACTATCGCCTGGACAGATTGGGAAATATCGGCCGTTTGCCCTTCTCCATCAAAATCCTCCTGGAAGCCCTGCTGCGTACCTGCGATGGTTACCAGGTGATGCCCAAAGACGTTGAAGAGTTAGCCAACTGGAACGCCAAAACCCCCAAACAGGTAGAAATCCCCTTCAAACCAGCGCGGGTCATCCTGCAAGACTTCACCGGCGTACCGGCCGTCGTAGACCTGGCCGCCATGCGGGCAGCCATGGCCCGCCTGGGTGGCGACCCCAAAAAAATCAACCCTATCGTGCCAGTAGACCTGGTCATTGACCACTCCGTTCAAGTAGATGCGTTTGGTTCGGCCGCTGCCCTCTTTATCAACGCAGAAAAAGAGTTCGTGCGGAATCGGGAACGGTACGAATTCCTTAAGTGGGGGCAAAAAGCGTTCCAAAACTTTACCGTTGTTCCCCCGGCCACCGGTATTGTGCATCAGGTGAATCTGGAATATCTGGGCAAAGTGGTGATGACCCGACCAGAAGGCAACGATAGTGTTGCTTTTCCCGATAGCCTGGTAGGTACCGACTCTCACACCACCATGATTGATGGGTTGGGTGTACTGG
>CAZPEJ010000169.1:0-8983 GCA_964585465.1 uncultured Ardenticatenaceae bacterium | reverse complement strand
CCGGAGAGGGTGTTGTTGCGCCCTCTGCCCCATCCCCACCCAGCAGCGACCACAAAACGGCCGCCCCTAGACACAGCAGCAACAAAGCGGCCAGCAAGGGCAAAAACCAGGGGGGTAACAACGGTTTCACATCTAACTGCCCCGGCAAGGATTGGGGTTCTGCTTCGGCCGTGCCCACTTGTACCTCAAAAGGAAATGTTTGTAGGCGGCCTGTTAACGGCCGTCGGCGAGGGCTGACATGCAACTTGGCTGTGCCCTGTTCGCCGGGCAAGATGGTAATTTGGGTATAAATGATGCCCAGACCAGGGGCTTTGTACCGGGCTTCGGCCGGGGGTTCCGGTTGGTTCTCTGCCTGCACCGAACGGAAACGCACCACCTCCCCCGGATCGCGGCCAATGACAGTGTAAATTGCTTCAAAATTCCCCTGGTTGGTAATCAGGATATTACAAACCCCCTTGCCTTCAATGCTCTTGGGTTGCATATCCATCGTAAAACCACCAAACGGGTTCACCGTCAATACACACTCGATGTTCAGGGCGGGTTGTTCGGTATCTTCTTCCACAATGTTCAACTGGTATGGGTAAGTGCCAGCTTTGCTGCTGCTTTCGCGGGGTGGTTGCAGGGCAATTTTTAACGAGCCGCGCTCCCCTGGCATCAGGTGTTTGCCTTCTGGGGGCAGGATGGCCCAATCGGCCGATAATCCCGTCACCTTGATATAGTAATGTTTCACCAACGCCCCCTGGTTGAACAGGGAAATCTCCTGTTCCGCTTGCTCGCCGGGGGTAACGCTCAGTTCGATGGGGGTGACAACCGCGCTCAATTCATCGGCACGGTGAATTTCGGCCACTGGTATGTTGGTCGCCAGCGCGGTGCTGTCCTGCTCGGCTGGTTTGAAGGCGGCTTCGCTGGCCCGTTTTTTGCTGGCTTTCCATTGCAGGTAGAAGGGGCCAATTTGTAGGGTCTGGGCGGGTTGCCACGTTTCGCGCACATCGGGCAAGAGCCGGTTGCCTTCCAGTAAGGTTTTATTGGTGCTGCCCAGGTCTACCACCTGCCAGCCGGTGGCGGTTTGTTCCAGGCGGGCGTGGCGGCGGGAAACGCTGGCTGCATCTAACGTGACTTCGTTATTTTTGTCGCGCCCCACGACTAACCTGTCTTTGTCCATCACCCGCACCACTGGTGGTTCGCCGCTGCGGGCAATCATCAGGCGGTCAAAGTCGTCGGCCCAGGTTTGTTCGATGCTCATCTGGCTGGGGGCACCCACCCAGGTGAAGGCTTCCAGTTGGGTGTGGATGCCTTCGCCGTTGCGTTGGGGGGTGGGGGTGTCGGTGGGTAATAAAGAGGCTGCGATCTGGCGCAAAACGGCCGATAATTCGGTTGCGCTTTGGAAACGATCCTCTGGTCTTTTTGCCAGGGTTTTCAAAATGGCGGCTTCCGCCTCGGCGGGTAAATCGGGGCGTAATTCGCGGGGCGGGGCGGGTATCTCGTTGAGGTGTTTCATTAACGCGTCGGTGGGCAGTTTGACATCAAACGGCAGTTCACCCGTCACCAGGCGGTAGAGGAGAATCCCCAGGGAGTAAATATCAGAACGGCCGTCTAATTTTTTTGCCATACACTGTTCTGGGGACATGTAGGGCAATGACCCCATAAAGCTGTGAGCGGCCGTATCTTCACTGCTTTCTAACAAGGTTGCCAGACCAAAATCTGTTAAAACAGCCCGTAACGGGGGTTCATCTTTGCGGTCTGGTTGCTGCAACACCTTCAGCAGCACGTTATCGGGTTTCACATCCCCATGCACCACCTTGTAGCGGTGGGCATAGGCCAGGGCATCGGCAATTTGCGCTCCCAGCGTCATAGATTCGCGCAGTTTATTGGATTGGTCTTTTTCCTTCAACCGTTGCAAATAAGACCCCAACGTGCCAGCAGGTAAATACTCCATAGCCATAAACAAGTAACTGCGGTCGGTACCAAACTGGTATAAGCCGATGATGGAGGGGTGATAGAGGCGGGAAGTCACCTGGGCTTCGCGCAGAAAACGTTGTTGGAATTGGGTTTGCCGTGCCAGGTGGGGGTGAATGATTTTGAGGGCTATTTCCCGTTTAACGCTGGTATCATAGGCGCGGTAAACGGAGGCCATACCGCCTTCGCCAATTAAAGACCGAATTTGATATTGTTTAATTTTCTGCCCAATTAAGTTACTCATACTTTACTCGTCAGGTGGAGGGTTCAGCAGGTTGGTAACAGGCTGAATCCTTTACAGCAGTTGTTATAGTGAAACAGCGTAGGCGTAGTACTGAAGTTTAGTATGATGGTAAAGGGGGGTATCTTCCGTATAGCTGGCGTTAAAATCGTGTCAAAAAGCCGTATAAGCTAATGAGTTGTGTGGAATCTTGCCACCTTTTCACTTTGTCATATAAAATTCTTGTGTCATGAATTTTCACCTTCCCCCACACCGCCCGCGCCGAATTACGTTAATCATCTGGGGGGCTTTTCTCTTAGCAGGATGGAACGCCGCTAAAGTGGTAGCATTAACCCAACAAAGCGAGTTATTGGTTTCACTGGCTGTTAGGCCGGATCCGCGTTTGCGGCTGGTGGTGGCGTTGGTGTGGGTGATTGTCTGGAGTGGGTTGGGGATTGGGGTGTGGCAAAAACGGCCGTTTACCCGCCTTATCCTTCCCCTCACCTTTCTCCTGTATGCCTTGTATGAGCTAATTCTTACTTTTTTCTTTGCCCAAACCCCGTTGGCGCGGCAAACCTTTCTTCCCCAGGTGTTGATGGCTGTATTGGTAGGGGGAGTAAGCTGGTGGGCATTAAATGGAACGGCCGTTAATCCATATTTTCAAAGGAGCCTATGAATCCCAAAATTGAACAACTCCACCATTTAAGAGCCGAATCCCACATGGGTGGCGGCAAAACCCGCATTGAAAAACAAAAAGCGGCTGGTAAATTGACCGCCCGCGAGCGCATTGACCTCATCTTAGACAATGGCACCTTCCGCGAAATTGATGCCTTCGTGGTTCACCGCGAGCGCAACTTTAACATGGACAAACAGCAATACCTGGGGGATAGCGTCGTCACAGGCTGGGGTACTATCAACGGCCGATTAGTCTACATCTTCAGCCAGGACTTCACCGTCTTTGGTGGCAGCCTCAGCGAAGTACACGCCGAAAAAGTATGCAAAATCATGGACATGGCCGTCAAAAACGGTGCCCCCGTCATTGGCATCAACGACTCCGGCGGTGCCCGCATCCAGGAAGGAGTCGTCAGCCTGGGTGGTTACGCCGATATTTTCCTGCGAAACACCCTCGCCTCCGGGGTCGTGCCCCAGATCAGCATCATCATGGGGCCATGCGCGGGTGGAGCCGTCTACTCCCCCGCCCTCACCGACTTCATCTTCATGGTCAAAAACACCAGCCACATGTTCATCACCGGCCCCGACGTGGTCAAAGCCGTCACCGGCGAAGAAGTCACCTTTGAAGAGCTAGGCGGTGCCATGACCCACAACGCCATTAGCGGTGTGGCCCACATGGCCGCCGAGTCCGAAGCCGATTGTCTCTACCTGGTACGCGAACTGCTGAGTTACTTTCCTTCTAATAATATGGAAGACCCCCCCTTCAAAACCAATGGTGACGATACCTTGCGTACCGAAACCGCCCTGGACACATTAGTTCCAGACAACCCCAACAAACCCTACGACATCAAAGAAGTGATCCACCTCATCATGGACAACGGCGAGTTCTACGAAATTCAAGAACATTACGCCCAAAACATTGTGGTTGGGTTTGCTCGCCTGGGTGGGTATAGCGTTGGCATCGTAGCCAACCAGCCGATGGTGCTGGCCGGGGTTTTGGACATCAACGCCAGCGAAAAAGCCGCCCGTTTTGTCCGTTTTTGTGACTGTTTCAACATCCCCCTCATCGTTTTTGAAGACGTGCCAGGTTTTTTGCCAGGGGTTGACCAGGAACATAGCGGCATTATTCGGCACGGGGCCAAGCTGCTCTACGCCTTCTGCGAAGCCACTGTGCCCAAAATTACCGTCGTCACCCGCAAAGCCTATGGTGGGGCTTACTGCGTCATGAATAGCAAACACATTCGCGCCGACCTGAACCTGGCCTGGCCCACCGCCGAAATCGCTGTCATGGGGCCAGACGGGGCCGTCAACATCATCTTCCGCAAAGAACTGACCGAGGCAGAAGACCCGGCCGCCCGTAAAGCAGAGCTGGTCACAGATTACCGCGAACATTTTGCCACTCCCTACGTCGCTGCACAACGTGGTTACGTAGACGACATCATTGAACCCAGCCAAACCCGGCCGCGCCTGATCAACGCCCTTAACATGTTACAAAACAAACGTGACCACAACCCGCCCAAGAAACATGGCAATATGCCACTTTAAGATGGGGAGTTTGACAATGAGAGAAGATGGTTTACTCACACAACATTTTGATAAAGTTTTAATTGCCAACCGGGGCGAAATCGCCATGCGAATTTTGCGGGCGTGCCATGAATTGGGTGTTCGCACGGTGGCTGTTTATTCGGATGCCGACCGTAATGCTCCTCATGTGCGTTACGCAGGCGAAGCGTATCACATTGGCCCTTCCCCCTCCCGCGAAAGTTACTTGGTGGTGGAAAAAATTCTGGAAGTCGCCAAAAAGTCGGGGGCAGGGGCTATTCACCCAGGGTATGGCTTTTTATCGGAGCGTGCCCACTTTGCCCAGGCGTGTATTGAAGCGGGGGTGGTTTTTATCGGTCCACCTGCCCGTGCCATTCGGGTGATGGGGGATAAACAACAGGCTCGCAGCACGGTGACGGCGGCGGGAGTGCCCGTTGTGCCTGGAACACCTGCCGGATTGAAAGAAGACGAGTTGGTTAGCGCGGCCGAAAAGTTGGGGTACCCGGTGTTGGTCAAAGCGGCGGCCGGGGGTGGGGGCAAGGGGATGCGCCCGGTTCACGACCCGGCCCTACTAACCGATGCCATTGCTGCCGCCAAACGGGAAGCCCTGGCCGCCTTCGGTGACGATACCGTCTACCTGGAAAAAATTATCACTGAGGCACGGCACATCGAGATTCAACTGCTGGGGGACGCTCACGGCAATGTGATCTACCTGGGGGAACGGGAATGTTCCTTGCAACGCCGTCACCAAAAATTGATTGAAGAAGCTCCTTCGTTTGTAGTAGATGAAGATTTGCGCCGACGTATGGGGGAGGTAGCGGTGGCGGCAGCCAAAGCGGTTAATTACGTTAGCGCGGGCACGATTGAGTTTTTATTGGACAAGGATAAAAATTTCTACTTTTTGGAGATGAATACCCGTTTGCAGGTGGAACATCCGGTAACGGAGTTGGTGACGGGGATTGATATTGTGCAGGAGCAGCTACGCATTGCCAGGGGGCGAAAGTTGCGTTATCGGCAAGAGGACATCAAGATCCAAGGGTGGGCGATTGAGTGCCGCATTAACGCCGAAGACCCATACAACAATTACCTGCCCTCCACAGGCACAATTACCACCAGCCGTCTACCTACTGGCCCTGGGGTTCGGGTGGATACGGGAGTGTTCCCTGGGTATGTCATCTCGCCTTATTATGATTCGATGATTAGCAAGCTGGTTTGTTATGGGGAGACACGCGGGGAGGCGGTGTTGCGAATGCGGCGGGCGTTGGAGGAGTATCGAATTATGGGGGTGAAAACAAATATCCCGTTTCATCAACATATGATGGATAGTCACCGTTTCCTGTCGGGTCAGTTCCACACCAAGTTTGTGGAGGATCATTTTAGTATGAGTGATAAGGAGACACCGAACACAAAGGAGGCGGCGATTTTGGCGGCGTTGGTGGCGCATCGGCAAAGTCAACAAGCCAGCCAGATTGTGGCTCCTGGGGAGCGGGATACGAGTAACTGGAAGTGGTTAAGCCGGTGGGAACGGCTACAAAAGTAAGGCCATATGAAATACATTACTACAATTAAAGATGAAGAGTACATGATTGAAATTGACCAGGATGATACGATCCTGGTCAATGGGGAGTTGTACCAGGTGGATTTTCGGCAGCTGCCGGAGGGGAGTGTGTTTTCGCTGTTGTTGGATCATCGCTCGTTTGAGGCGGCGGTGGAGGAGCGAGAGGGGTTTTGGGAGGTGTTGATTCGGGGGGAGTTGTATCCGGTGAAGGTGCAGGATGAACGGGCTTACCGGTTGTCGAAGGCGCGGGGCAAGGGTTCGGCCGTTACGGGTGAAGCGATTATTAAGTCACCCATGCCGGGGATTATTGTGTCGGTGTCGGTGGGGGTGGGGGATGAGGTGAAAAAGGGGGATAAGGTGGTGATTTTGGAGTCTATGAAGATGGAAAATGAGTTGCGGGCACCGCGAGACGGCCGTATTACTCGTGTGAATGTAGAAAAAGGAACCAACGTTGAGAAGGATCAAGTGTTGATGGTAATTGGGGAATCTTAATGGCAAATCTGGAAATTGAAGTGAAGTTTTTTGTGCCAGACCTGGCGGGTTTTCGCCAGATGTTGCTGCGGGCGGGGGGGGAGTTGGTGAAGGAACGGGTCTTTGAGCGAAATATCCGCCTGGATACGGCCGATTCCCGCCTGTTACGTCAGCAGGAGTTGTTACGATTGCGCCAGGATTCGGCCGTTCGCCTCACCTACAAAGGGGAGACCATTCACCTGCCGGGGAGTGAAGCCAAAGTGCGGGAAGAAATTGAAACCCAGGTGGCAGATTTTGACCAGATGTTGCTCATTTTAGGGCGGTTAGGTTTTTTGCCACAGCAGGTGTATGAAAAGTACCGCGAAACGTTCCATTTTGGCGAGGTGGAAGTGGTGTTAGATGAACTGCCTTATGGCAATTTTGTGGAGTTGGAAGGGGAAGAAGCAGCCATCAAAACGGCCGCTTCCCGCCTGGGGTTGCCCTGGTCTAAACGAATTTTAGCCAACTACCTTTTATTGATGGCCCAGCTAAAAACCCATCACCAGTTGCCGTTTGAGGATGTAACGTTTGTGAATTTTAGGGATTCGGCCGTTTCGATTGCTGACATCTTAATATAAATGCTGGCGAATTTCGTTTAATAAGGCAGCAATGTTGTAGGGTTTTTGCAAAAACCCCTTCACCTTCAGGCCAGGTATACGCCGCCCAATTTCCCATTGATGATAACCAGAAGATAGCACAATGGGGGCGTTGGGGTTGATCGTTTGTAACTGCCGCAACGTCTCCTCGCCGCTTAACCCCGGCATGGACAGGTCGAGAATGATCAGTTGTATCTGTGGGTGTTGTTCATAAATTGCCACCCCTGTGGCCCCGTCGGCGGCCAGCAAAACCTCAATCCCCTCCTCAGTCAAAATATCTGCCAGGGCATGGCGCACAGCTTCTTCATCGTCAATGATTAACAGAGAGGATGGAGGGGATAGAGAAACGGCCGTTTCTGTCTCCACCTCAACGGTTTCTTCCTGGCTGACTGGGAAAAGTAAAGTAAAGGTTGTTCCCTTACCCACCCTGCTTTTTACCATCATCCCCCCTTTATGACCGCGAATAATGCCCAAAACAGAGGCCAGCCCCAGCCCGCGCCCGGCAAACTTGGTGGTGAAAAAGGGATCAAAAATACGGGATAAGGTCTTTTCATCCATACCACACCCTTTATCTTCCACCTCCAACGTGACATAACGTCCAGGCATCAGAGAATCCCCCGCATAAGGTGCCAGCAAATAATCTTCACCTGCGGTAATGGTGCGGGTTCCAGTTCGCACCAACACTTCGTTAGGTTGTTCGGTCATCGCTTCGGCAGCATTCAAAACCAGGTTCATAATCACCTGCTGCATCTGCCCCACATCTCCATCAATCAATGGCAAGGGTTCGCTTAATTCATGCCGCAGCACGGTGTGTTGGGGTAAGGTCATCTGGAAAAGTGACCAATTTTCTTCAATGAGGTGGTTAAAGTGAATCGGCCGTATTTCAAACTGCCCCCGACCCGAATAAGCCAGAAGTTGCCGGGTCAAATCGGCCGCCCGTTGGGTGGCATTCACCGCTTTTTCGATATGAACACGGGCCGGGGCATCTTGCGCCATTTTCACCAAAGCCAGAGAGTTTTGTGCCAGGATAGCTGTCAACAAATTGTTAAAGTCATGGGCCACCCCGCCTGCCATTACCCCCAAACTCTCCAACTTTTGCGCCTGACGCATCGCCTCCTCAATCTCTTTGCGCTCCGTAATATCCCGAAAATTAACCACAATTGCATAAATGCCTGGTTCGGCTAACAAATTGTTCCCCACCACATCCAACCACACCCACGAACCTTTTTTGTGGCGAAAACGGAATTGAACGGGGTAAACCTGGTTGGGGGTAAACAAGATTTTTCTAAACACCCCCATCACCTCTGGCAAATCGTCGGGGTGAATGTGTTCAAAAGCCACACTCCCTGGTAATTTTTCTGAGTTGTACCCCAAAATACGGTAAGCTGAAGGCCCCACGTATTGAATCACCCCATCCACTCCAATCAAGGCGATCCCGTCCAGGCTATTTTCAATCAGGGCACGGAACCGGCGTTCACTTTGTTTCTTTTCCTCTTGTAGCTGTTTTTGTTGCAAGGCACGAGTAACGGCCGTTCCCAAACGCCCCAGCCGATCCTTCAACAAATAATCCACCGCCCCATGCCGAATACAAGAAGCCGCCGCCTCCTCCCCAATCATCCCAGTCACCACAATCAAGGGAATATACAAATGATATGTTTGTAACAATTTCAGGGCTTGAATCGCATTAAACTGGGGCAAATTATAATCAGCCAGAATAATATCCACCGACATCCCCGCCTGGATAGCCTCCAAGGCCGCCCGGTACTCCCCTTCCGTCTGAACCTGTTGGTAAATAACATCAAACTCAGCCCGGCGCAACTGGTAAACCATCAACTCCACATCGGATGTCTGATCTTCTATAATCAAGGTACGTAAAGCCGTTGACATATTACTTTTTCCAGGCTATTTGAAGAAGGTATCAACCCCACA
>CAZPEJ010000168.1:0-8998 GCA_964585465.1 uncultured Ardenticatenaceae bacterium | reverse complement strand
TGCCCACCCCCACCCCGCCCACACCGCCGCCCACCCCCACCCCCAGCAGCGGCGCAGAAACCATTTACCTCAGCACAGCGCAGGCTGGTTCGCTGGCGGGCATCGTTTACGCCGACGAAGATGTTTTGGCCTTTGCCACCCAAACCGAAACCTGGTCCCTCTTGTTTGATGGCTCTGATGTGGGGTTGAGTCGGGCGGATGTGGATGGATTAACCTGGCTGCCAGACGGCCGTTTACTCCTCAGCCTGGATCGCCCCCTGCGCCTGGCAGGGTTGGGGCTGGTGGATGATGCCGATGTGGTAAGTTTTACTCCCACCAGCCTGGGGGAAGAGACAACCGGGGTGTTTGATTGGTATCTGGACGGGTCAGATGTGGGATTAACGGCTGTTTGGGAGGATGTAGATGGGGTGGCGGTGCTGGCAGACGGCCGTTTGCTTCTCAGCACCTCCGGCTCAGTCAGTGTTACCGGGTTTTCCGGCATGGATGAAGACATTCTGCTGTTTACCCCCACCGCACTGGGGGAAAATAGTGCTGGTTCGTGGGCACCCTACTTTGATGGTTCAGATGTAGATTTCACAGAAACGGCCGAAGACATCTCTGGTGTTTGGTACGATGCCGCCCATAACCACCTCTATCTGACAACCCAGGGAGATTTTGCCGTTCCGGGCAGCACCGGCAGCGCAGCCGACATCACTCGTTGTGAAGTGATCACCTCCGGCCACTATACCAATTGCCTCTTTACCACCCCCCTCTACTGGTCAGGTGCGGAACACGGCCTGGCCGGGCAAGTCGTAGACACATTTACTATCGTGCCTTAAAGAAAGAGGATTTACTGACAAATAAGCTGCAACCAAGTTTTTCCAAAAACTCAGTTTCTTGCAACCCTAATTCTGTCGTAGCGGCAGGACGACGTAAAACTGGCTGCCGGGGCATTTGGTCGAATCATGTCCCTGGCTTTCGGCCCAGATTTTCCCCCGATGGGCTTCTACAATTCCCCGCGCAATCGCCAATCCCAACCCTGGCCCACCCGCCTTGAAAGCTGTTTTGCCAGAGGAGTGGAGTGCCACTTCCCCGGTCTGGTAGAACTTGGTGAAAATGAGTTCCCGAACGGCCGAATCTATCCCAATTCCCGTATCACTAATCACAATCTCTACCCCGGTTTCGGGCAAATCTAACCCCTGACGGCGCAACGGCCCACCCGAAATAGTAATCGTGCCGCCATCGGGTGTGTATTTGATGGCATTGATAATCAGGTGGCGGAACACCTTTTGTAAAGCCTCCGGGTCAGCCTCAATCAAGGGCATATCGTCCATATCTTCCAGGTGCAATGTCAGATTACGTTCCGTCAACGCTTTGTACTGTTTATTGACAATGAGTTGAATGAGGGCCGGAACAGATAATGGCTCAGGGTATAGCTCCAGGGCGCGGCTATCAATTTTTGCCATCTCCAACATGCTGTTGACAATTTCCTCCATCCGTTCGGAGCCAGCCAAAATGCCGGAAAGCAGCCGGGTATACCGCTCATTTTCTTGGATGTTTTTGTCCTTCAGCATCATCTGGCTGTACCCCTTCAAAACCGTTAGCGGGGTACGCAGTTCGTGGGAAGTGATGTTAATAAAGTCAGATTTAGCCCGATCCAGGCGTTCCAGGCGTTCATACGCTTCGTGCAGGGCTTCGGTGCGTTGTTGCACTTCATACTCTAGCTGCTGGTTAAACCGGGACACTTTTTCATACAAGGTGGCGTTTCGCAGGGCAATGGCTGCATGTCCAGCAAAGGCAGTTGCCAGGGAAATTTCATCTTCATGGTAAGGTTGGGCTGTTTCGCGGGTGAGCGACAACATTCCTATCACTTCGCCTGCGTGGGTGAGGGGCACACCCAACCAGGCGCGGGCCTGGGGCAGGTTTTCCACCTGCTGCCAGTCGGGGCGGGTCAACACATCGGCAATGGCTAACGGCCGTTGTGTGCGGTAAATCTCGCGGAAAATACTCTCACCCCCATCTAAGACAATGCGAATTTGCAACGGATCCGTCTCGTTGGGAAACCCCTTGGCGGCCACCACTGCCAGTTCGTTACCTTGCCGGATGAGCATAGAAGCGCGGTCATGGGGCACCAGAACAGCCAGTTGCCCCAAAATCAGGTCTAACACTTCGCTCCAATTGAGGGTGCTGGTGAGGGCACTGCCCGTTTTGAACATGGTTTCGGCAGCGCGACGGGCAATTTGTTCACTTTGGTACAGGGTGTGGAGTTCTTGTTTGTTCCGTTGTTCTTGTAGCCGCAACACTTCGTATTGTTCCAGGGCGCGGCGGCGAATGGAAAAAGCCAGGGTGGACAACAAGAGGCTAATCCCCAGATTGGCCCCGGCCGAAAACCAGGTAGAGGACAGGGGTAACGACCAGACGGAGATCACCCAGGCTAATAAACTGACAACAATACCCAGAATAAACCATTGGGCTGAAAGGAAAAAGAGGCCCACACCAGCTATGACAAAAAGCACCCCAGGAGCTTGGGAAGGTTCGCCGGTCAGGAGGGTGTGCAACAAACTGTTTGTCAGGGCCAATGTGGCCATAAAAAAGCCAACCGGGTGTGCCCATTCAATGGATAAGGGTCGCCAGCGCAGTGCCAGGTAGGTGATGAGGAATAAAACGGCCGTTCCCATCATCCCCCACGCCTCAACCATATCGCTGGGCTGGTTCCCCACCGTCAACAACTGGGTCATCCCCAGAACACCATACATAAACGTCAACCACCCGGCGGCCGGGCGCAAACTGTCGCGGACTACGCGGTTAAAAGCCCGTTCTACCAGGTGAAAAGAAACCATTAACAACGTTGTACGTCGCACCCGGCTGGTGTATCGCCAACGAATGGCTGCCAGAAATTGCTGCCACATTTTTTCCACCGAGTTGGGTTGTTCAGAGGAAGTGTGAAAATTCACTTTTTGCACAGGTAACTTCTTGGTGAAACGTGCGGCGTGAAACGTCATAGTTAGGGTTACGTTTCACGGTTTACATTTCATATGATAAATGCCTCTTGAATAAGGTGTGATTTCCCATGATAATCGCTAGAGAACAAGCAATCCGTGTAGAAACCGTGAAATTTGCAAAACCTACATTTTATTTCTTACGAGGCATGGTATGACAAAAAAGTTGAACGAAATCACAGTTCGCCCACCTGAACCTGGGGATGTTAATGATTTGTACGAAATCATTACCCACCCGGCCGTCGTGGGAAATCTGGCGCAGTTGCCGGGGTCGGAGCTGGGTGAAACGCAGGAGTGGATTAAAAAACCGGGGCCGGGGCAACATCGGTTGGTGGCGGAACTCAATGGCAAGGTGGTCGGCTCCGGTTCCATCACCCAGGCACAACGCCCACGCCTGGCCCATAGTGGGCAGGTTGGTTTGATGGTACACCCGGATCATTGGCGGCAGGGGGTAGGGTCGGTGTTGATGGCTGCTTATTTGAACCTGGCAGATAACTGGCTCAATTTGCGCCGGGTGGAGTTGGGGGTTTATACCGATAACGAGGCAGCGATTCGGCTGTATGAGAAGTTTGGTTTTGTCATAGAGGGGAAACGGCGGGCGGTGGCTTTTGGAAACGGCCGTTTCCAGGATGATTATGTGATGGCACGGCTGCGACAAGCAGAACCCGCCAGCGTGGCACCTGCATCACTCCCTGCCCGCCCAACTGGGCCGCGCCCGGTGGTAAAAATCCGCCCCGTTCACCCCAACGATGTCACTGACCTGTATCACCTGTTCCGCCACCCCATGGTGGCCCGCACCACGCTGCAAATGCCCAGCCAGGAGATTAACCAGACTGAAGAGCGGATTCACTCGTCCCACCCAGGGTTATATCGGCGGGTGGCTGAAGCAGATGGACATGTGGTAGGGATGATTACCATTTACCAGAACAGCAAAGCCCGCACTGCTCACACTGCTGGTCTGGGCATGATGGTGTCACCTGCTTATTGGGGTGTGGGGATAGGCAGGCAGTTGATGGAGGCGATTTTGGAACTGGCGGATCGGTGGCTGAACCTGAAACGGATAGAACTAGATGTGAATACGGATAACCCGGCCGGTATTCGGTTGTATGAACGGTGTGGGTTTACCCGGGAAGGTACCCGACGAATGCACACTTATGGAGACGGCCGTTGGGCGGACAGCCACTTTATGGGGCGGGTGAGGGAGTGAGGGAGGCATGACGTAGGCAACCAACGCAATACGCCACTAATATCAGTACCTGGTACTCAGTGCCCAGTGATCAGTAGGGAGTTGCCGGAGGAACCATAGCTGCAAAAACCTGTACTAAAGAAGCTGGCAGAGGCCGAAGGCCAGCACAAATAACAACGCCAGTTGCACGGTTTGTTTGAGCAAGGGCATCACTTCGGCGGGGGTTTGGGCGCGGGAAACGGCCGTTCCATTGCGCCACACCAGGGGGAGAAGGAGCAGAAAAAGCCACTGAGTGAAACTAGAAAAAGGTAACAAGGTGTAGAGAACGGCCGTTGCCACTGCCCCCAACAACAACCCCCAATGGTATAACCTGGCACCGTGCGGCCCCAGGCGCACCGGAATTGAATGTTTGCCCGCTTTTTTGTCCGATTCCAGGTCGCGGATGTTATTCACATTTAAGACCGCTACCGCCATCAACCCACAGCTGGTGGCGGGCAAAAAAAGTGTAGCAGGCAAGGTGTGGGCTTGCAGGAAGTAGCTGCCACACACCCCCACCCAGCCAAAAAAAATTAAAACGGCCATGTCCCCCAGGCCAGCATACCCGTATGGTTTATGGCCTGCGGTGTAGGTGACGGCTGCACCAATAGCTGCCGCTCCCAGAACCACAAACAGGAGCAGGGCAGGTTGTTGGTCGGCCCCAAAAGCGGCCCAAAGCAGTCCCAACCCACTCACGGCCGAAATCACCGCTGTGATACTCATGGCTTGTTTCATGGCTGCCTGGGAGATTTGCCCACTTTGTACGGCGCGGGGTGGCCCCATCCGGCCGGTGTGGTCGGCTCCGTGAATGGAATCCCCATAATCGTTTGCCAGGTTGGACAAAATTTGTAGGGAAACGGCCGTTATCAAACACAAAACCGCCACCAGCCAGTTCGCCACCCCATCGGCCGTTGCCAGCAATGTCCCCAGGAGGATACAAGCCAGCGCCAATGGCAGGGTGCGTAACCGCATTGCCATCAACCAGGCAGATTGTTGGTTAGTTGTTGTTTTCATAAGGAATCATAATGGAACTTCCAGGGTTTGTTATCCATTATCAGTTCGTCCAGGCGGGCGCGGCGCAGGGCGGCAAACCGGGGTAACATTTCTGGCAAACTATCTCCACCTAATTTTTCCAACAGGGCATTTGCCAGGGTGATGGCAACCATCATTTCCCCCACAACGGCCGCTCGTGGGACAGCGCAAAAATCTGACCGTTCATACAGTGTGACTGTTTCTTGCCCGGTTGCCAGATCAACAGAACGGCGCGGGTTGAGTACTGTTGAAATGGGTTTCATGGCTGCCCGCACGACGATGGGTTCACCAGTGGTAATGCCTCCTTCAAAGCCGCCGCTGTGGTTACTGTGGCGAATTAAGGTTTGCCCGTCGTCGTCCAGGAAGATTTCATCATGTACCTGGGAGCCGGGGCGCAAGGTGTTGGCAAAGGCGGGGCCAATTTCTACCCCTTTGATGGCGTGAATGGAGCCAACAGCCAGCATGAGCAACGCATCCAGGCGGCGATCCCACTGCACATGGCTGCCCAATCCGGCGGGCACTTGCAAAGCCACCACTTCAAAAACGCCGCCGACGGTATCTTTGGCTTGCATGATGTCCCAGATGTGTTGGCGCATCTGTTCGGCCGTTTCTGGCAATGGACAGCGTAAATCATTTTCTTCGGCGGCGGCAAAACGGTCGGGGTAGGGCATGTGGGGGGGTAAATCGGCCGTTATGGGGCCAATGCTCACCACATAACTGCCGATTTGAATGCCAAACTGCCCCAGGAGTTGTTTGCACAATGCCCCGACTGCTACCCGAACGGCCGTTTCCCGTGCCGAGGCCCGTTCCAAAGCCAGCCGCAGCTCCCGATACCCATATTTGATGGCTCCTGTCAGGTCGGCATGGCCGGGGCGGGGGATGGTGAGCGGGGGGATGTCCCGCTCCTGCCATTTCGGATAGTCAAGATTGGTGACGTGCAGGGCGATAGGGCTGCCGGTGGTGTGGCCGTTGACCACCCCAGCGGTGATTTGGATTTCGTCCTGCTCAATCTTCATCCGGCCGCCAGAGCCATACCCTGTCTGGCGGCGGGCCATTTCCTGGTTCAGCCGTTCCCGATCAACCGGCAATCCCGCAGGCATTCCTTCCAAAACGGCCGTTAATTGTGGCCCATGTGATTCACCAGCTGTCAAGAAACGCAGCATGATCAGTTATTCCTCTGAGACAGATTGCCAGCCCAAAGATTCGGCCGTTGCCTGGTCGGTGGCGGGAATTTGCACGCGGTAATAGGTGCTGGTGGGGCAGCCACAAGCCTGGCAAACAGAAAACTCCTGGGTGGTGCTGTAGTTGAGGGTAATGTTTGCGGCGGTTAATTCTGCCACTGCATCTTGTAAGGTGGTTAACTGGGGTTCTTCACACTGCAACCCGACTGGTTTAACCATCCAGACAAACCCTTCTACGGCCGGGTAAGGGTTCACGGTGGCAACGACGGGTGCTCCGCCAGCCGGGTACCCGGCCGCACCGGAGAGTGGGGTGGGTTGGATGGGGTAACTTTCTGGTGTGGCTCCTGTGCTGTCTTGGGAAATGGGCGTAACGGTGGGGCGAGGGGCGTTGTTGGGATCCGACGCGGTGGTGGGAGCAGGTGTGGCATCCCCTGTTCCGGCCGGGCCGCAGGCCGCCAGCAACAGGATAAAAACCAGAGTAAACAAGTAACGTAATTTCACGATTTAATCTCCTTTAAGTGATTGATTGCTCGTACCGTGTGCATTTTACCCTTATCCCGATGAACGAGAAAGTTTTATTACTTACCATGAATCTTTTGTTAAGGGTTTGTTCAAAAACAGTTGCGGGCATTTTTGAGATTGGAGATTGGAGATTGGAGGTTATCTGCCAGCCACAACCGGAAAAGTTTGTGTTATGATACCTTCTATACTCGACTGTGCAGGGGTTTGTGATTGATAGTGATGCCACAGTTCCACATTTCAAGCTGTCATTTCTGGAGGAGACGATGAGAAACAAGTCTATATTTGTGTCCGGTTTATTCTTATTGATGATGGTTGTTGTATCGGGGGTGCCGGGGAAGATGGGGCTGACTGAACCGAACTCAACGGCCGTTACCAAAACGGCCGTGCAGCACACTCTGGGGCAATTACCACTTTATTTTATCAAAAACCAGGGGCAGTTAGCTGAACAGGTGGCGTATTACATTCAAGGGCAAGACACCTCCGTTTACTTTACCGCCACAGGAATCACCGTCGCCCAGACCAGCCAACCAGAGGAGGCAACAACCGGGGAGGAGCCGCCCCGTTTGCCAGAAGGGGAAACCCAACGATGGAGTGTGAAACTGGATTTTGTTGGGGCCAACCCGGCCGTGCAACCAGTTGGAGAAGGGCTTACCGAGGCCATAATTTCTTACTTCAAAGGGCAGCCGGAGGAGTGGCATGCCGGGGTGCCTACCTACAGCCGAATTGTTTACCCAAACCTGTGGCCGGGGATTGACCTGGTGTATGAAGGCACAGCCAGCCAGCTAAAATACTCTTTCATTGTCCAGCCAGGCGCAGACCCAAAACAAATCCACCTGGTTTATCATGGGGCAACCGATGTGTTTGTCAACGCTGCCGGGCAGTTGGAGGTGGTTACTCCCCTGGGAGGGTTCATTGATGACACGCCTGTGGCTTACCAGGAGGTAGAGGGGCAGCAGGTGTTGGTAGAGATGGCCTACGCCCTGGAAACCCCTTCCGCCACCACCTCGGTGCGTTCACCCCATCATGGCAAAACAGCCACTTATCAGGAAAGTTACCCATTAAGTTTCCAGCTTGGCAGCTACGACCCCACCCGGCAATTGATTCTCGACCCTGTGGTTTTGTTGTACGCTGGATTCATTGGTGGTTTGTCAAGTGATCATGGGAATGATATTGCGGTAGACAGTTCTGGAAATGCCTACATTTTGGGGACGACATCCACCGAAGATACTTTTCCTGTGCTGGTGGGGCCAGACCTGACCTTTAATGGTGATATCTACGATGCTTTTGTTGTTAAGGTCAACAGCGATGGTTCTGCCCTGGATTATGCTGGTTACATTGGGGGTTCCGGGTGGGATCATGGTGCGGGTATTGCAGTAGATAGTTCTGGTAATGCCTATATCATGGGGTGGACAGGCTCTAATGAAGCTACCTTTCCTGTACTGGTGGGGCCAGACCTGACCCATAATGGTGAGTATGATGCTTTTGTCGCCAGGGTCAATAGCAGTGGTTCCGCCCTGGATTATGCTGGTTACATTGGTGGTTTAGACTTTGACTACGGTTGGGGTATTGCCGTAAATGACTCTGGGAACGCCTATATTGCCGGGCAGACACAATCTCCCCAAGCCAGCTTTCCTGTGCTGGTCGGGCCAGACCTGACCTTTAATGGTGGTAATGATGCTTTTGTCGCCAGGGTTAACAGCGACGGCTCTGCCCTGGATTATGCTGGATACATTGGCGGTTCTGAGCATGATGAAAGTCAAAGTGTTGCGGTAGATAGCTCTAACAACGCCTATGTCACAGGGGTGACAGAGTCCGATGAAGCCAGCTTTCCTGTACTGGTAGGGCCAGACCTGACTTATTATGGTCTTGGTGATGTCTTTGTCACCAAGGTTAAGGCCGATGGTTCTGCCCTGGATTACGCTGGTTACATTGGCGGTCATTACCTTGATCTTAGCCAGGATATTGCGGTGGATGATTCTGGCAATGTCTATGTAACTGGTTATACAGGTTCTAGCAGCACCTTTCCTGTGCTGGTGGGGCCAGACCTGACCCATAATGGTGAT
>CAZPEJ010000167.1:2646-9013 GCA_964585465.1 uncultured Ardenticatenaceae bacterium | reverse complement strand
AATGACATCCGACCAGGAAAAATACATGCGGCTTGCCATTGCCACCGCTCAACAATACCAGGGCATTCTCACCTTGCACGAATATGGTGCCCCCGATATGACCTACCTCTACGGCCAACCGCTGCCCGGTTATCCCACTTATCCCGACCGGGGTGCCCTCACCTTCCGCTATCGCTGGTTTTACCGCGAATTTTTAGAGCCGCGTGGTTTGGTCATCCCGCTGGTTATTAGCGAAGCAGGGATAGACGGCATTATCGGCAATCGGCCGGGGCCGGATGGTTATGGGTGGGAGCAGTTCCAAACGTTTTGGGTAGAACAAGGTTGGGGAGCAACAGGGGTCGAAGCCTTTATCAACCAGCTGGCTTGGTACGATGCCGGGGTGCGACAAGATGGATACGTCATTGGGTTTGCCATTTTTACGGCCGGGCCATACGGTCATTTTTACAACTATGACATCAACCCTATCCTGCCCGACCTGACAAGGTATGTCATTAGTCAACAATAAAAATCTAAAAGTTTCGTTGAGATTAGAGATTAGGGATTGGAGATTGACCAATCTCTAATCTCCAATCTCTAATCCCCTTCCGTAAAACGTCAGTTTATAACCTTATGCAGGGTAGATGGTTATCCATGCAACAACTTCTCAAATTACACGTATAAAAAGGTGGTAATTTTATGAAACAGCAAGAGGAAAAAATGAGTTTGGAATCAACCATTCAAGAGTTAGCCCCAAAAAATCTTTCACAAAAAACAAAACAACCTGGGTTCTGGCGCGAAATGTATCAGCAGGCACGGCTGGTTTACCATTTGATGCGCGACCCGGAAGTACCTTTTTACCTTAAGTTTCTCCCCTTTTTAGCCCTGGTTTATCTGGTGTTTCCGGCCGACCTGCTGCCAGATATTTTGGTGGGTCTGGGGCAACTAGATGACATTACGGTGATGCTGATTGGGGCTAAGGTGTTTGTTGAGTTAGCCCCTCCGGCGGTGGTGGCGCGGCACATGAAAAAAATCCGCTCTCAAGATGGGTTTGCCTCTCCAGAAGAAGTGGCAGATGCGATTGTGATTGACAGTGAACATGAAGTGGTAGTGAAAAAAGAGGCGGAGTGATTGACTAGAACGGTGAAGTGGTGCGCGAGTTATACGGATGGAACGGATTTATGCAGATAAAACCAGAGGAAAAAATCCGCGAAAATCCGTCAAATCTGCGTCATCCACGTTTCATTGGAAGTTTTTCGACAAACTGCTAAAGAGACAAAAAGACCAGGCTTTGAAACCTGGTCTTTTGATTTCAGGGAAGCATTCCTAACTGTTGCAAAATCCAATCTCCCCCCCACTGATACATAAAAACTAAAAAGGCACAGCAGCTACATAACAAAATCAGGATAATGGCAATGGCTAATGTCTGGTTGCGACGGCCGTTAGCAGCTTCCGACATTACCACTTGGGGCGATGCGGGCGGGGGAGGTTTGGGCGGGTCGGATTGTCGCAAATTGGGCAGCGGGGGAGTTTTGGCCGGGGCTGGTGGCGGGGAGGCAGTCGCCTGGGGAAATTTGAAGTCCGATGTTATGGTGGCAGGACGATCCGCTTCCAATGCCTCCTCATCTTCCTCTGGTAAAACGGGCAGGGGGTCTGGCACGGGCGGGTCAGGTTCCTCCGCCATTACCTGATAGAGCAACACCACCCCACTCCCCATCATCACTTCTTGCCCCGGTTGCAGGTTTACCGCTTCGTTTTCTATCTTTTTGCCATTCAGGTAAGTGCCATTGGTGCTGTTCAGGTCTTGTAACTGATACCCGTCGCCCGTGCGTATCAGGCGGGCGTGTTGACGCGATATTTCAGGATCGCTCAAATTGATGTCCGACATAGGGTCTCGCCCTACATTGACAATGGGTAAATGGAGTTCATAGACGTGGCCTTGTTTGGGGCCTCTGCGAACGATTAGTTGATGAATTAGCTCAGACACGGCCGTTTCCTCTCCAAGATCGTAATTGAACCTCACTAGCAGTTTGTCGGAAAAGAGTCGCAATGGAACGCGGATGACGCAGGTTTGACGGGTTTTCGCGGATTTTTTTAAAGTTTATTGGTAATAAGATTTCTCGTGCAGAGGTGTAAGGGCGCAGAGCGTTTTCCCTCTCAGCGTCTCTGCATCTCTGCGAGACATAAAGTTAATTCCGATAATGTCTTTTCCTTGGTTCCATCCGCGTGACCTGCATGTTATTCTGCCGTTCTCCGACAGGCTGCTAGAGACAAACAATGTTTTTAAGACAAATTTGCACAGGCAATAACAAGTCAAAACATCACCTGTCTAAACAATGGCAAAATTCTACACGAATCATCTTACAACGGCTAACACGGTTTGTTTTACCGTTTTGTGAAAAGGCGAGGGATTGAACGAGCTTCGGGGATTTGCAACACCCAGGCCATTCCCACATACCCCAACAAACCAACCACTCCTCCCACTGCCACCCACAGCAACTTGAGCCAAAAACTGTGGGCACCAAAGATAGCCCCAAAAACCTCTGCTGCCCCATAAGCCATTATGCCCGTTACCAGTGCCGCCAGAATGGACTTTACGGTTGTGCGGGTGAGGTGATACCCGGTTAACCCGTGCAAGTGTCGGTGCAGCAGCATAAACATCATCAAGGTGTGGCAAAAATGTTTCACTGCGTCTGCCACCATCAAGCTGAGTAATCCCAACGGCCGTAATAACAAAACGGCCGTTCCTGTGTAAATAACAATGCTAATCACCCCCGCCACCGACGGCCCCCACGTATCCTTGCGTGCATAGGAGGCAAAAACCAACATCTGATCCATTGCTGCAAAAGGCATCCCAAACAGATACACCCGCAACACCTGAGCTGTCATCACCGTGTCATCGGCAGTGAACTCCCCATGTTGCAACAGAAGAGCCACAATCGGCACTGCCAGGGCAAATAAACCGGCCGTTGCAGGCAAAATCAAGGTAATAACCAGGCGCAAACCACCCGCCAACGTCTCCTTAAACTCTTGCAAGGCATGGTTTGGATGTTCTACCTGTTGGGAAGCAGTTGCCAGTTGGGACAGAGTGGGCAGGGTAGCAACCGAAAGGGCTGTCACCACCAGCCCCAGCGGGAACTGGTAGAGGGTGGTGGCATAGTTCATAAAGTTGATGCTGCTATCGCCAGTGCGAATCGCCAGATTGTAGCTGATCCAGATCGCCACCTGGTTCACAATTAGCCCCAACACAATGGGGGTGTAGAGAATGAGAATGCGGCGAATGGCGGGGTGTTGCCAGGAAAGTTGAAAGCGGAAACGGCCGTCGCGCAGGGCAGGCAGTTGAAACACAATTTGCAAAACTGAACCCGCCAATAACCCCCACACCAGGCTGTCAATCTCATTCGGGCGGGCCAACGCCACCACCACAATGGTGCCGTTAAAAATAGCCCCGGTAAAGGCGGGCAGGCTAAACCGCTTCAGGGCGTACAAAACGCCGGTTAAAATGCTGGCAATGCTGAGAAACAAAACCGCTGGAGTTGCCAGGCGCATCATTTCGATGCTCAAGGGGGTGAGGCTGCCATCGGCAAAGTTTCGTGCCCCGGCCAGCCAGGCCACCTGGGGGGTGAACAGCTCCACCAACAAGACGATGAAGAGAAGAACGGCCGTTGCCAGGCTCAAAAAGGTGCTAACCACCCCCCACAACTCCTGCCGTTTTTCTGGAGTGGCGTAATCACTAAACACCGGCACCAGGGAAGAACTTACCATCTCCCCACCTGTGATCAGGTTAAACATCGTCATAGGTACCAGCGAAGCCACATTGTAAGCACTCAACAAGGCAGAGGTACCAAACAGGTTGGATTTGACAATTTCCCGCACCAACCCCAAGACACGACTGGTGACATTGCCAGCCGCCAGAATGGCTGCGGCTCGCACCACACCAGGGTTTTCGCTCAGGTTTTTAGGTGGGGTAGCAGGGGGCATAAGGTTTGTGAGCCGTCACGGAACGGGTTGACATCCATCACTCTTTGTTTGTAAGCGTGTCAGGCGGTGTTCCAGGTCTGGTCGCCACTGTTTTAAGTTTGGGCTACCCCATCGGTCTATCAAGCTAATCGCTCCTTTTGTCCATTGTATCGCCAGTGGCAGGTTTTCTTCGTGCCACTCGTAATGTTTTGCCAGTTCAATGTGAGCGGTGACATCGGTAAATGTGGTAGCGGCGATTTGTTGCCACAGGTGGATGGCTTCTGGGCGACGGCCGTTTCGTTTCAAATACTCCGCCAGCCGGTACAACGTCTCATGATACACAGCCAGGGGTAAATCACCAACCATGGCCCGGCGCAGGTTTTGTTCTCCCTCCGGCAACAGCCCCAACTCCATCTGCCATCGCCCCAGGCTAAATATATCTATTGGGTGATCGCCTGGGTCTACTTGCTGCAACTGGGCCAACAAACGACCAGCCAGTGTGACCATAGATAAAATGTCTATCTGGTTGTGATAAAAAACCCGTGTCATTTCCCGCGCATCGTTGTTTTGCAGGTAATCTACATAAAGGCCAGGAATCATAAACCCTGGCACATCCTCCTCGGTGCGCTGCACCAGGAGCAAATTTTCTTCCAGGTGGCGCAATGCACACGAACCGATGCGGGTGCGCCACAAACGGCGCGAGGGGGGCAGTAAATCCAGGTGGGGTAAAGACAGCAGGTGGCTGTAGCTGCGATTGAGCAGATACCGTTTGTCTAACAGGGGTAAATCAAAAGAACGGCCGTTAAACGTCACCACTGCTGCTTTTTGTTGCACCAACTCATCCAGCAGCAGCAACATGGCAGGTTCGTCACCGTGATCCCGCAAAAAGTATTGCCGCGCCACCAGCACGTCCCCGCCCGCACCACGCTCAAAAAAAGCCACCCCCACCATAAAAGCCAACGTGCCAGCCCCGGCCAGCCCGGTTGTTTCTGTGTCCAAAAACGCACAATCTTGTAGCAGAAGGCCGCGAAAACGGGGTTCCTGGCAGTAGGGAACGGCCGTTTGCAGGGAAACGCCCCTGGCAATTTCAAACCGATCCATTCCGTGCCGATGGGTTAACGGATACACCTTGTCTACGACAAAACAGCCACCTTCGGCCGTTTCCACCACCTGACCACCCGGTATGAGAGATTCCAATCTGGTGTTTTGTTGCCCTGCCACAGACGATGGGGGTTGTGTCTGCTGGTTGGGGGGTGGAAAATCGGCCGTTTCCCTGGTAGGTTTCAGGTTACGGGTGCCTTTCACAACCCCCAATTGGCGCAAACGGGTTTCCAGGTCTTCATGATTCATAGCGTGGGGTTGCACAAACGAAACAAAGTTTCTTCGGCGCGGTTGGCATCCGTCGCGTAGGAAATCTGGTTCACATCCTGGGTGGTTGGGAAGTTTTGCCGCGCAAACATAGCCACATGGTCTGGCACGTCAGTTTGTATAGGCCAGTTGGCGGTAAACACAAAGGTCATGCACTGTTGCCCTTTGTGCAGATAAACACCGGTCAGGTTGGTCAGTGTGGGGGTGTAACCGGTGAGGCGGGTGGTGTGGCGAACGGCCGTTTCCCAGGGTGGTTCCATGGTTTGTCCGTCCCCACCCGGCAATGTCCACTGCTCCCCTTGTTTCACCCACACCACCTCTCCGGCCGGGTTTTGCAGCACCACAAAAGCGGCCGTTTGGTAACTGGGAGGTGATTGATAAGGAGACTCGCCGCGGAAACGGCGGCTGACATCTTTCCACCGGTACACCACATGATTGAGCAAAAAACGCCCCAGGCGTGTCTGCCAGGTGAGCGGGTGAACCCCCCAGCGGGGCGGGCCGCCCTGGTGTTTCAACCCATCCATCACCCGCTCAAAGTGGGAGGCGGCCATGCGGTTGGGCAAAGAGTTGGGCGGATAAAACCCCACTTGCAACGATTCGGCCGATGTTTTTAACTCGCCCCCTCGCTGCAAACAGCGAAAAACAAACGCCAGGAACCCTTCTGGTTTATGTGGCCAGAAATACATCCCCACCAGCCGCACCGGCAATACAATCAACCCGGTCTCCTCGCGCACCTCGCGGGTTACTCCGTCGGTGGGCAGTTCGTCCGCTTCCAATGCCCCACCAGGGGGGGCAAAGGTGCGGCTATCGTCCCGTTGAATCAATAACACTTGCCCAAACTCGTTGACAACAATGCCGTTGGTACCAATTCTCATAAAGTTACAACTATCCCCGTAGGCGCGGTATCTATCTCCGTAGGCGCGGTATCCTTACCGCGAAAACGCGATTCTTACCGCGAAAGCGCGATTCGGAAATCGCGGCTACGCTTACCTAATCTCCAATCTCCAGTCTCTTGCACCTGCGACAAAAAATCTGCGGTATCTATCTCCGTAGGCGCGGTATC
>CAZPEJ010000167.1:0-2546 GCA_964585465.1 uncultured Ardenticatenaceae bacterium | reverse complement strand
ACCGCGAAAGCGCGATTCGGAAATCGCGGCTACTTACCCAATCTCCAATCTCTAATCTCTAACTTCTTGCTCCTGTGACAAAAAATCTATGGTGGTTTGTTGTGGCGGAACTTGCCACCAGCTGAGGCGGGCCAGGGCAAACGGCCGTTTCATTTGCAACGGCCGTTTTATTTTTTGTGGGGTGGTGGCCGCCGGGTCTGGCAGCAGAATGGCGTTTACCAAAGTCCCCTGCCTAACCTCTAGTTGCCCTGGCAAGTAGACATAACAGGGCAATTTGGCATAAATTTCCAGGTCACGCAAAAAAAGCTGCGTCTGTGAACCATCCAGGGTAAAACCAAATAACTCGGCACGCGGAAATTGGGCAGAATAATCCACAAACCACGCATACAACCCTGCCCCTTTCACCTCGCCGCCCCAATCATCTAGCAGAAAAGCGGGGAAAACAAGCTCCTCACTCCCTTGAACCACAAAAGGAAACCGCAGATAAAGGGAATCGGCCGTTTCTGTCTTCGGGTTTTCCTCTAAGAGCAGCAGGGCAAAACGGCCGTTTCCAGCCAAAATCTTCCCATACACATGAAATCGTATTGCCTTCATCATCACTGTTTCCGAATTGTAAGACGATTCCCGCCATTCGTCTATTCACCCCTTTCGTGTTAAAGTTTGTTTCATATTTTTATCGCGCAGAGATGCGGAGACGCATAGAAAACAGACCGCGAGAGAAATAGCCTGATAAACCAATAACCCATACGAAGACATAAAAATGGACATACTCGAAACCATAACCCGTGCTAAAACCTTGCGTCGTGAAGATAACCTGGAAACCTCACAAACCCTGCTGCTGCAACTGCTGGCAGAACACCCCAATGACCCGGCGGTTTTGTATGAAGTGGGCGGCTCCTACGACGTGATGGGGCAGGAAAAACAAGCCATTCCTTATTACGAAAAAGCCATTCAGCGCGGCCTCAGCGGCCCCGATTTACAAGAGTGCCTCGTTTGCCTGGGCAGCAGCTATCGCAATGTGGGGAAATTTGACAAAGCCATCGAGGTGCTGGAACAAGCTGATGATGAGTTCCCCGACAAAAATAGCGGCCGTGTCTTCCTGGCCCTGGCCTACTACAGCGCGGGCCGCGAAGATGAAGCAGTCAGTTTATTGTTAGATTTGCTGCTCAAAACCTCGTCGGATGAAGATATTTTGAGTTATGCCAGGGCGTTGGCGTTTTATAAAGATAATTTGGATGAAATTTGGGACGAATAGAAAATATGAAGTTAATCCTGAACATTTTGGATAGGCAACAGGTAGTAGAACGATGAAAGCCATAACATTTTCTCAACACGGTACACTGGATCAAGTGCAAATTGGTGAACTTCCCGACCCAACCGTTGGGGCGGATGAAGTGATGATAGAGGTCAAAGCGGCCGCTTTGAATCGGCTGGATTTGTGGGTTCTGGCGGGCTGGCCTGGGCTAAAGTTGAAGATGCCTCATGTGATGGGCAGCGATGGGGCCGGGGTGGTAACGGCCGTTGGCAGCCAGGTTTCCGGGTTCCAAGTCGGGGATCGGGTGGCGGTCAACCCCACACACAGCTGCGGGCATTGTCGCTTTTGCACGGCCGGGCGTGACAATTTGTGCGACCACTTTTCCATTTTTGGCGAGCATGAAGATGGCTTTTATGCCCAATATACGGCCGTTCCCGCCCGCAACCTGCTCAAAATGCCCGACCACGCCACCTTTGCCGCCTCAGCCGCTGCTTCCCTGGTCTATGTCACTGCCTGGCACTCCCTCATCAAACGGGGCGGCTTGCAGGCCGGGGAGTCGGTGTTGATTGTGGGGGCTGGGGGGGGGGTGAACAGTGCCGCCATTCAAATTGCCCGGCTGGCCGGGGCTGGCCCCATCTATGTGGTTGGCTCCTCTGCCGACAAACTGGCCCGCGCCAAATCGTTGGGAGCCGATGTCACCATCAACCGCCTGGAGGAAGATTGGGGCAAGGCGATTTTCAAAGCCACCCAACGCCAGGGGGTAGATATGGTGGTAGACAACGTGGGAGCTGCGACGTTTCATGGGTCGTTGCGCTCCTTGCGGAAAGGCGGCCGTTTGTTGACGGTGGGAAACACCAGTGGCCCTAAATTTGAGTTCGACAACCGCCTCATGTTTGGCAAACACCTAAACATCATAGGCAGCACTATGGGCACGATGGCGGATTATGAAGAAGTGATGAACCTGGTGTGGAACGGCCGTTTGCAACCCCTCATTGACACCGTTTACCCCCTTGACGAAGGTCTCGCCGCCTTGCAACGACTGGAGAGAGGGGAGGTGATGGGTAAATTGGTGTTGCAACCTTAGGGGGAGTGAGAGATTGGAGATTGGAGATTGGAGAACGGCCGAATAACACACAGACAAAACCAGAAAAAATCCGCGAAAACCCGCCAAACCCGCGTCATCCGCGTTCCATTCAGAGAGAGAATAGCACGCGGGTGACGCGGATGGAACGGATGCACGCGGATAAAACCAGAGAAAAAAATCCGCGAAAACCCGTCAAACCCGCGTCAT
>CAZPEJ010000166.1:0-9035 GCA_964585465.1 uncultured Ardenticatenaceae bacterium | reverse complement strand
ATAGCCAACAGATGATAGCTGACAGCTGACAGCTAATAGTATCCCAGGCAGGAGAAAATCGCATGGAAATCGCACAAATTGAGGCATTTTTAGCCGTTATTCGAGAAGGCAGTTTTACCAAAGCGGCCGAACGGCTCAACCTGACCCAACCTTCCCTCAGTGCCCGCATTCACCATCTGGAGATTAGCCTGGGGGGAGAACTATTTAAGCGGGATAAACGGCCGATTCAACTCACCATCCTAGGTGAAACCTTTATAGATTATGCCCAAAGAGTCGTCAGCATCTTGGAAGCAGGGTATGAAGCAGCCCGTTCTGTGCGAAGTGGGTCTATCGGCCGGGTGACACTCTGTTGCCCCTTTTCCCTGGCTACCTACCTGATACCCCAGGTTGTGACCCGTTTTAGCCAGCAATACCCCCAAACAGAGCTATACATCGAAGCAGGTCACTCCGATTTTGCCATCACCCAATTGTTAGACGGTGTGGTAAACCTGGCTCTGGCAGCCGCCTTTCCCCGTTACCTCACCCAAACCCAAACCTTGTTGCGTTTGCATGATGAAATGGTGGCGGCTGTCAATCGCCATCACCCCCTGGCGGAACTACGTCTTATTCCCATGAACCTGTTGTGGGATTATCAACTGGTTCTCAGCCATTGGGGGCCTGCTTTTGATGCCTATATTGAAAGTTTGCGGCAAATGGACGGGGCGGTGGGGCCGGTGTTGCGGGTGCCGCTACCTGCCGCGCTGCCCATTGCCCGCCAATCCAACATTGTCACCTTTGTGCCACGGCGGCTGGTGGCCATTTCGGAACTGGTAGAACTCCAGATGCCTGAATTTCAATTTGATTGGGACGTTTTATTGGTCACACGGCCCGGCCGTACTTTGACGATGTTAGAAACAGCCTTTGCCGAAATTGTTTCCATCGCCTGGCAAAATTATCCATGAAACCAAAACGAATTGCACCAGCCCCCGGTCAGGAATCTGTCTGGGATTATCCTCGTCCCCCCCGGCTAGAAGCGGTGGACAAACATATTCAGATTATTTTTAATGGGGTCACGATTGCAGATACCCGACGAGCAAAACGGGTGTTGGAGACGAGCCACCCACCTGTTTATTACCTGCCTCCAGAGGACATCCGCATGGTTTACCTCACGGCGGGCACGGGAGGTTCCTGGTGTGAATGGAAGGGGCAGGCGCGGTATTACACGCTTACGGTGGGGGAACGGGTGGCTGAAAATGTGGGTTGGTACTATCCAAACCCAACGGCCGATTTTAAGGAGTTGCGTGGTTATGTGGCCTTTTATGCCGGGCCAATGGATGCCTGCCTGGTGAATGGGGAACGGGTGCGGCCGCAACCGGGGCATTTTTACGGCGGGTGGATAACCCACGACATTGTTGGCCCGTTTAAGGGAGAGCCTGGGACAATGGGCTGGTAGCAGGTTTGACAGGGAAACGGCCGTTTGTTAAAATCCATCCGCTTATGCCCCATTCGTCTAGGGGACCAGGACGTAGCCCTCTCAAGGCTAAAACAGGGGTTCGAATCCCCTATGGGGCGCACAGAACTTTTTAGGAACGGCCGTTCAAACACGCTTGCAAAAAATGACCTGTGTAAGAATGGGAAACGGCCGAAATCTCCTCTGGTGTTCCCTGGGCAATAATCTCTCCCCCCCGATTCCCCCCTTCCGGCCCCATATCAATCACCCAATCCGCCACCTTGATAATGTCCAGATTGTGTTCAATGATTACCACCGTATTCCCCTTATCCACCAGCCGATTCAAAGCCGTGATCAGTTTTGCGACATCGTGGGAGTGTAACCCAACAGAGGGTTCATCCAGGATGTAAATCGTGCGCCCGGTAGCAATTTTAGAAAGTTCACGGCTTAACTTAATCCGTTGCGCCTCACCCCCACTCAGGGTCGTGGCGGGCTGCCCTAGCCGAATGTACCCCAACCCCACCTCCGCCAACATCTCCAGCTTACGCCGCATGGGGGCCATATTGGCAAAAAACTCCAACGCCTCATCCACACTCAGGTTCAACACCTCGGCAATTTGCAACCCCTTAAAACGCACCTGCAAGGTTTCGCGGTTGTACCGTGCCCCTTTACAAATGTCGCACGGCACATAAATATCGGGTAGAAATTGCATCTCAATTTTGTTTTGCCCCTGCCCTTCACACGCCTCACACCGCCCCCCTTTGACGTTAAAGCTAAACCGCCCGGCCCCATATCCACGTATTTTGCTTTCTGGCAGCCCGGCAAAGAGGTCACGAATGGGGTTAAACAGGTTGGTGTAGGTGGCAGGGTTAGAACGTGGGGTACGGCCGATTGGGCTTTGGTCAATTTCAATCACTTTATCCAGGTGTTCCAGGCCCTCAATGCGGTCGTGTTTACCGGGCAACTCTTTAGATTTATAAAAGTACTGGTTGAGGCGTTTACTCAAAATTTCAATGAGGAAGGAGCTTTTGCCACTGCCGCTGACCCCTGTCAGGCAAACCAGTTGGCCCAACGGCAGGCGAACATCTACATTTTTCAGGTTGTTTTCTCGCGCTCCCAACACGGTGAGCCATTCGCCTGTGCCTTTGCGCCGTTTGGGGGGAACTGGGATACGTAAACGGCCGTTTAGATACCCCCCCGTTAAAGACTTTTCATCTGCCGCCACCTGTTCCGGCGTTCCCTCCGCCACCACCTCCCCGCCATGATGCCCCGCCCCCGGCCCCAGGTCAATCAACCAATCCGCCGCCCACATCGTCTCCTCATCATGTTCCACCACCAACACCGTATTACCCAGGTCGCGCATCCCCTGTAAGGTGTGAATCAGCCGTTCATTATCGCGCTGGTGCAGCCCAATACTTGGTTCATCTAACACATACAACACCCCCATCAATCGGCTACCAATTTGGGTTGCCAGGCGAATGCGTTGCGCCTCACCTCCACTAAGAGTAGCTGCTGCCCGTTCCAATGTCAGATAATCCAACCCCACATTCACCATAAACTGCACCCGTTCGGTAATCTCTTTTAAGATAGGTTTGGCAATCAGTTGTTGCCGTGCCGTTAATGGGGACTCTGTTTCATGATGCAAACAGGCCATCCAGGGCAAAATATCCACCACAGGCTCGTGAGTAACCCAATCAATCGTTTTACTCGCCACATCCACCGCCAGGGCGACAGGTTGTAGCCGGGTGCCGTGACAGGTGGAGCAGGGGCGATTGACCATAAACTCCTCTAACTTTTCTCGCACATAATCGGAGGTGGATTCATTGTATCGCCGCCACAAATTGGGAATGACCCCTTCGTATTTCGTCTGGTAATGCCGTTTTTCGCCATCGCGGTTGGCATAGGTGACAATGACGTTTTCCCCCCCCGTGCCATACAACAAAACTTGCATCTGGGCTTCATTGAGTTGGCTGGCTGGCACCTGGGTGGGAATGTGAAAATGATCGGCCGTTGCCTTAAGCAATTGCCAGTAATACCCCGCTTTGTCATCCGTCGGCCAGCCCACAATCGCCCCTTCTTCTAACGACAGGTCTTTGTTAGGGACTACCAGGTCTGGATCAATCTCCTTTTTGGTGCCCAGCCCTTCACAGGCCGGGCAGGCCCCGTGTGGACTGTTAAAACTAAAGGTGCGTGGTTCGATGGCGGGTAAACTGGTGCCATCGTAAGCACAGGAGAGATGCTCCGAATACAAATGGTCTTTGGGATTGTCGCGGTCGGTCACCTCGTTGATAATGACCACCCCTTCGCCCAGGCGTAAAGCAGTTTCGATGGAGTCGGTGAGGCGGGTGCGGTCGGCGTTGGCTTCTTCGCTGCTGTCGGTGGAGGCATAACGAATCACCAGGCGATCCACCACTGCCTCGATGGAGTGGTTTTTGTAACGATCTAGCTGGATTTCTTCGTCCACCTGGTACACCTCGCCATCCACCCGCACCCGCACGAACCCGGCCTTGCGAATGTCCTCAATGACACCTTGATGGTGCCCTTTGCGGTCTTTCACCAAAGGGGCCAAAACCTGGATACGGCTGCTCTGGGGCATTCGTTGGATGCTTTCGACGATTTGTTCGGCCGATTGTGGCATTACCGCCCGGCCGCAGTTAGGGCAGTGGGGGGTGCCAACACGGGCAAACAACAGGCGCAGGTAGTCGTAGATTTCCGTCACGGTGCCAACGGTGGAGCGTGGGTTGTGGCTAACCCCTTTTTGGTCAATGGAAACGGCCGGGCTTAACCCTTCAATCTGGTCAACGTCGGGTTTTTCCATTTGCCCCAGAAATTGCCGCGCATAAGCAGAGAGAGACTCCACATAACGTCGCTGGCCTTCGGCAAAAATGGTATCGAAGGCCAGGGAGGATTTGCCAGAGCCAGAGATGCCCGTGATGACTACCAGTTTGTCGCGGGGGATTTCGACGGTGATGTTTTTTAGGTTATGCTCGCGTGCGCCGCGCACGATAATTTTGTCAAGTGACATAACAGTGCCTCATAATCAGGATACAAAACGACCGCCTATTCTAACACGATAAACGGCCGTAAACCATCTTTCCCTTTTCTGCTTTCACCCGGTTATAATTACGCTGATTTGTGAAAGGGGAAAATAGATTTGCCAATCCTTATCTCCCATCACTTATCTCTCTATCAATGTTAACGGGTTCGAGAAGGTATTGTTATGCTGCTTAAATTGATTCGTTTTATCAGCCGCACCATTTTGCGGATTATTGCCAAAGTCGAGATTGTGGGGCTGGAAAATATCCCTGAAACAGGGGGATGTATTGTGGTTTCTAACCATTTAGGGCGGTTGGATGCCATGCTGGCGGTGATTCAAACAGACCGCACCGATATTTTGCTGATGATAGCGGAGAAGTACCAGAAATACTTTTTCTGGCGTTGGCTGGCAAAAGAGTTAAACGCTTTATGGCTCAATCGGTTTGAGGCTGATTTTCATGCCTTGCGGGTGGTGACGAAGCGGTTGAAGGAGGGGGAAATTTTGGCCCTGGCTCCAGAGGGAACCCGTAGCCAGGTGGAGTCGCTGCTGCCGGGGAAACCAGGGGCAGCCTTCCTGGCCGCCAAAACCAATGTTCCCATCATCCCGGCCGCTCTCACGGGTACAGAAGACCGGGTAGTCAAAGAGCGATTTCGCCGTTTGCAGCGGTTACACATTACGGTGACGGTGGGGAAGCCGTTTATGCTGCCGCCGATGAAGGGGGTTGACCGCGACGAGTATCTGAAACAGCATACAGATGAGATTATGTGCCAGATTGCGGTTTTACTGCCACGTAAATATCGCGGGGTGTATGAAGATCACCCCCGGTTGCAGGAGTTGTTGCAGGGTGCGCCTGCCGGGTGAAATCAGGTGGGGGTTCGCGCGGAGGCACGGGGCTAAAGCCGCCGTGCTAGGAACAACGCCCCGTGAACGGGGCTTTAGGTTTGGTTGATGTCGCGCAAAAACAAAATAATGGTCTAAAAACAACTTCCTGTTTTTGTTCGTAGTAACCGCTTTAGCGGTTTGGGCGACTAAAGTCGTTACTACGAACTAAAACATAGGGAACTAAGGGTAGGGGTTGCCAGTCATTCTTAATCTCCAATCGCTAATCTCAATTTTCACGCGGGAAGGCCCATTGCAAAAAGTGGGGCAACACGTTGACCCAGGTGTCGTAATCGTGCCGACCGCCTGCCACTTCCCAATAAACGACATCCTGATACCCCAGGGTTTCTAGCTCTTCGATCAGTTCTTGGGTGTCTTGGATGGCATCAATGACTCCGTTGTTGTCGCGGTCGCCGGTTTCGTCCTGGGTGGCGGCCTCGAACCAGGCGCGAAAGCCGGGGCGGTAAACCCCCTGGCGCACCTGCTCGCGCATGATGAGGGTGTCGGGGGAAAAACGGGTTTCGTCGGAAGCAGAACGCCACCAGAAGGAGCCGGAGAATACCCCAACGGTGTGGAACTGGTTGGGGTGGTTCCAGGCGATGTCGAAGGCGGAAAGGCCACCGAGGGAGATGCCGAGAACGGCCGTATTTTCTCCTCCTCTTAAGACGCGAAACTCCCGTTCAATGGTGGGCATTAGCTCGTGTAACAAAAAGTGGGTGTACTGGGTCGCCTGGCTGCCCAACCCACGCGCATTGGGGCAAACGGCCGTTCCGTACTCCTGTAACCGGTTTTCATTGGTCGGAATCGCCACCACCACAATGGGTTGAATTTTGCGCCGGGCAAACAGCTTTGCCAATGTATGGTGTAGCTGCAACTGCGCCGCGTCCTGCCCATCATTGAGGTATAACACCTGGTAGTGGTTGGTACTGTGGCGATAACCGGGGGGGAGAAAGACGTAAATCGGCCGTTGGTTGCCCAGTTGCGAGGCGGGAAAATCCGGCAGCGTGATTTGTTCCACAGTGGCTAACAGTTCGGCCGTTTGTTGCCGCCTGCGCCATAAAACCAGAAGAATAAAAAACAGAAAAACGGCCGAAATCCAGAACAAAGGATGAAGGGTGTTCAAGGTATTACTCCCAACTTGTGTCGCGTTCCATTAAAGTTTAGTAACGATTCACCGCTGGTGTCTATTCAAAACCTGCTGGCTTTTTTTAATCGCCAATCCAAAGCGGTGTGCCGTTCGGTTACTTTGTTGTTGTGGATGGCAATGTGGATGGCGCGGCGCGACCCCACCAAAATGACCACCTTTTTGGCGCGGGTAACGGCCGTATACAACAAATTGCGCTGCAACATCAGGTAATGCTGTGTCAACAGGGGGATCACCACACAAGGGTACTCGGCTCCCTGGGCTTTGTGAACCGAAATGCAAAAAGCGTGAACCAGTTCATCCACCTCCAAAAAGTCATACACCACCGGGGCACCATCTATATTCACCGTCAGGGTTTGCAGGATGGGGTCAACGGCCGTTATGCGCCCAATATCCCCGTTAAAAACAGATTTGTCATAATTATTGACCGTTTGCATCACCTTGTCCCCCACCCGAAAGACACGCCCACCCAGCCGCCGTTCTGCTTTGCGCCCATCGGCCGGGTTGAGTGACTCTTGCAACAGCTTGTTCAGGTTTGTCACCCCCGCGCTGCCGTTGTACATGGGCGAAAGCACCTGAATATCGTCAATGGGGTGCAGGCCAAACTTGTGGGCGGCCCGGTTTTTCACAATATCCACCACCAGTTCCGCCACTTCATCGGGGTCATCCTTCACAAACAGGAAAAAATCGCTGGCATTTTTGCTGGTTTCGGGCATTTCCCCCTGGTTGATGTGATGGGCGTTGCGAATGATGTAGGAGTCGGCGGCCTGGCGAAAGATGGTTTGCAATCGCACAACGGCCGTTACGCCCGACTCAATCAAATCGCGCAACACATCCCCCGCCCCCACCGAAGGCAGTTGATCCACATCTCCCACAAACAGCAAATGGGTGTCCGGGGTGATGGCTTTGAGCAGGTTATTGGCTAAAACCAGGTCAAGCATAGAGGTTTCGTCAATAACAACCATGTCTACGGGCAACGGATTTTCTTCGTTGCGGGCAAACCCCTCGCCGGGGCGAAACTCCAGCAACCGATGAATTGTTTTCGCCGGGCGGCCGGTGGCCTCGGCCAGGCGTTTGGCGGCCCGGCCGGTGGGTGAAGCTAGCGCATAGGTCAGTTTGAAATGATCCAGCAAGGTCAACAGGGTGCGTAAGGAGGTGGTTTTGCCGGTGCCGGGGCCGCCGGTGAGAATGGTTACTTTGTGGGAAACGGCCGTTGCCACCGCTTCCACCTGTTGTGGGGCCAGTTCTATCTCCTTTTGCAGGCTGGTGATGAGGGTGTGCAGCGACGAAGGGGTTTTATGGCTCTGTTGCCGAATCCGCAACAATTTGGAGGTGGGGTGTTCCACCATCCGCCGCACCCGATTGGTGACCCCAATTTCAGAGTAATAAAGTGGGGTAAGGTAAACCGCTTTTTCCTCTTTCAGTTCGCTCTTTTGCGGCTGGTTGATTTCATAGCTGATGGTTTCCCGTTTGATCAGGTTGTTGGTTTCCAGGTTATCCAAAACGGCCGTTACCTTGTCCGCCGTAACCCCCAAAATCTCGGCCGCAGCCGGTTCCAGGTCTGCCTGGGGCATGTAGACGTGCCCCTCCTCGGTCATACGATTCAAGGTGTAAGCGATGCCTGCTTCAATCCGGCCGGGGTCATCGGCAGCTAAACCCAGAGCCTGGGCAATTTTATCGGCCGTTTTGAACCCCACCCCGCTAATGTCTTGCACCAGCCGGTAGGGTGTTAGCCGTACCACATTTAACGCCTCTTCTTTATACTGTTTGTAAATTTTGGTAGCTAATCCGGTAGAAATGCCGTGCGATTGCAAAAAAATCATCACATCTTTAATGGATCGTTGCTCCTCCCACGCCTTCACAATGCCATCTATCCGTTTTTTGCCAATACCCAGCACCAGCAGCAGCCGTTCCGGCTCATGTTCAATCACCTGCAATGTCTGTTCACCAAAACGGTTGACAATGCGCTCCGCCATCACCGACCCCACCCCACGCACCAGCCCCGACCCCAGATACCGTTTAATGCCCTCAGTCGTGGCAGGCAACGACTGTTCACACCCGGTTGCCAGAAATTGACGGCCGTGTTTGGGGTGGTTATCCCAACGGCCGTTTACCTTCAGCCATTCACCCGGATTCAGCTCCGGCAAATTCCCCACCACCGTCACCAATGCGTCGTTGCCACTGGCGTATTTGTATGGCAGCATATTGCGAGAATCCGGTTTCAGGCGCAAAACCGTATACCCATTTTCTTCATTGTAATAAGTAATACGCTCCACCGAACCCGTCACTTGTTCATCCATAAAACAGATTTTACCCAACTCCCCGCCGAAACGTGAATGAGTTTTGAGTTTCGAGTTAACAGAAACCGTGTTCATCCATTCCATCCGTGTCATTCGTGGTTAAATCCCTCTTTAAGTTTCAGGTTTCAGGTTCGCTCCTCGCTCTTCGCCCTTCGCTCTTCCCCCTTCACCCTTCACGTTTTACGCAACAAACCTCCCATCAGGTACAATACGTCTGTCCCAAAATCTGTACCTATTGAGTGAGGG
>CAZPEJ010000165.1:0-9070 GCA_964585465.1 uncultured Ardenticatenaceae bacterium | reverse complement strand
TCCAGGTTGACATCGGAGCCGTCAAAAAACCACTCAAAGGCTCCAGCGGTGTTGCTGCCTAACGAAGTGGGCACAAACCGTAAGATGTCGGAGCGGTTGACAGAGCCGATGGTGCTTAATGTGGCTTCTCGTCCCAGGCTAAACAATAACTGGTTATTCCAAATGGTAAAGCTGTCTACATCATTGGCAGCCAATCCTACGTCGGAGCCATCAAAGTAGAGTGCCCAGGTTCCGGTAGCGGTGTTGTAGGTCAAAATATCCTCGTCGGCATAGGTGATGCCAGCTACCGAGCCGTTGGAGTCGGAACTGAGGTATAAAACGTCACCAGCTACCGGAGTGGGAGTGGCGGTTGGGGTAGGAGTCGGGGTAGCGGTGGGCGTAGGGGTTGGGGTTGATGTGGCAGTGGCGGTTGGGGTGGGGGTTATGGGGGCGTTTTCGTTGTAAATCTTAAATTCCCACAAGGAGTACCCCTGGGTGGTGGCTCGTAATAACCCAAACATCCGCACATAACGGCCGTTTGCTGCCAACCCGCTAATGACATCAAACCCACCATTGCCGTTGAGTTCACTAAACACGGTTGTCCAGGTGGTCGCATTGTCAGAAACCTGAATTTCGTACTGCAAGGCGTAGGCTGTTTCCCAATGCAGCAAAACTTTGGTGAAGGAGGTGGGCGCACCCAGGTCTATATAAATCCATTGGTTTTTGCTCCAATTGCTTTCCCACCGTGTGCCACTGCTATCATCATTTACTTTGAGGGGAGGGCGACATTGGTTTCGGGAGGAGGAAGCTATGGCGGAGCGGTTGAGGGCCAGGTCGGCTGGCCCGGCTTCGCTGCCATAAACTTCAAACTCACGCAGGGTGTATCCGGTGGTGGCACTCCGTTCGATGCCCAAAAAGCGGACATATTGGGCTGTCGCATTCAGCCCGGTGATGGTGTCTTCGCCGCCATTACCACTGTTTTCTGTGTAAACGGCCGTCCAGTTGACCCCATCGTTTGACACCTGAATCTCATACCGCACCCCATAGACTGTATGCCAAACAAGCCCAACCTGGGTAATTGTATGAGGCAGCCCCAGATTCACCATAAGCCATTCATTATCGGCCGATACACTTTCCCAAAACGTGGTGGCGGAAAAGTCAACCGTGCGCTCCGCTCCATTCCCATTGGCCGAAGAAGAGGCGGAGGTGATTTTGCGTAAGGCGACATTGGCGGCGGGTGGTTCGCGCAAGGTGCAGTTGTGGAAATAACTGGCTTGACTTACCAGGGAACTTTTCACACCTGGGTTGTCAATGGGGGTTGTTTCGCCAATATCGGTTGACAGGTCATACAGATTGGTTGGGTTTAGTTGTGAATCAAAGTGCAGTTTCCAATTCTCGCTCCGCATGGCCCCAAGTTCTTCTACATCGTTAAAGTGGTGTGGCACGTAAAAGTAAAAATTGTGGGCCGAACGAGTGCCACTGTTGGTCAACACATCCCAAACATCTTCCCCATCAATCACCCGATTGATAGGCACTTCACCACCTGCCTGGTGAATTAGGGTGGGGAATAAGTCGGTGATGTGGATATTTTCGGCCGAAACCAGGCCGCTGGGCAGGTGCCCCGGCCAACGAGCAATAAATGGAACCCGAACGCCCCCCTCAAACAGAGAACCTTTTGCGCCGCTTAACGGGACATTTGTGCCCCCTACCCAACGTTCTGGTTCAGGATCACCCGGCGGGGCTGTGCCTTCCCAGGCCCCATTGTCATTGGTAAAAATCACGATGGTGTTGTTGTCAATGCCTAACAAGGCCAGGTGATCCAAAATTTGCCCGACACTCCAATCAATTTCGCGGATGGCATCCCCGTACAAACCACGCGGCGATAACCCCTCAAAGGCTGGGGAGACGTGAACCGGTGTGTGAGGGGCGGTGTGGGGCATGTAGAGCAAGAACGGGGTGCTTTGTGTGACGGCATCTGAAATGTATTGTTTGGCTTCGGTGGTGAAATTTTGTGTCAGGTAATTTTGATCGGGATTGTTGTCTATGACGCTATTGTCGCGTATCAGGTAGAATGGCTCGATGTCGTTGCTGTAGGGTGCCCCATAAAAGTGGTCGAACCCTTGTTGTAGAGGGAGGTATTGTGTCTGATCTCCCAGGTGCCATTTACCAACGATATAACTGGTGTAACCTAACCCATCCAAGACTTCGGGTAACAAAATTTCGGTTGGGTCTAAACCGTCGGGGTCATCGGCAAAAAAAACACCGGTAATGCCAGCACGAATGTGGTGACGGCCGGTTAACAGGGAGGCCCGTGTTGGGGTGCATACGGTAGCGGCTGCATAAAAATCGGTGAGTTTCACCCCTTCGGCAGCCATCTGGTCAAGGCGTGGGGAGTCGGTGACGGCCGGGGTGTTGGGGTTACTATCGTGGTCATATGGCCCCAGGTCGCCATATCCCATATCATCGGCCAGGATGATGATGATGTTTGGTGGGGTATCTGAGTGGACAGAACCACCTATGATGATGGGTAAGAAGATTAGGATGGTTGAAAAAAGCAGTAGTGATCGTGCGATGTGAGTAGACATTTTGTCCTCGCATTTCTGTAGTTTACGGCCGTATAACTACAGGCAGATAGATGTTAAATCCAGATACAGAAGGTATGTTTAATTCATGGAACCAGGCCTGCCGATTCCAATCTGCTGAGGTATCAAAAGTGTAACTGTTTGCCATGATTTGATCGCCGACCTGGAACAACACAGTTCGCCCTTCGTTGCCACATCCATCCCCATCATCCGCTTTAACCTGTAGTTTATAGGCTAATTGTGGCATCCCTTGACCATTCGGGAGGCTGGTTACCTCGCTGGTACCACAAATGACACCGTCAATGGTTGCCGTAATGGGCATACCAACAGTCAATGAAGTGGTCTGGGTAATCCAACCATAGATGGTAGCGGGGGGGAGTTCGAGCAGATTACCTTCCGCCTGTAAGGTGCCGGTGGGGATGCCAATGTAGGGGATGGTATCTGTCAGGGCGTAAATCCAGTAGATGTGCTGGGGTTGTAATAGTTCCAGATCGTTGACCAGGGTGGAAAATGGCGATGTTACGGTGGTGTCATACAGTTTCCAGGGTGGATTGGCTGCGCTGTTTTGATAATAAACGGATGTGTAGGTGCCGCTGATGGAGGCCAGGGCTTGCAAAACAGGCCGGGGGTCTACGTTGGGGTAAGCAAAGAGGTTCCACTCTGTCCCTTCCAATGCGGGCATTTCCAGGGTGGTCATTAAAGCGTAAATGCCGGGGCCGGGCATAACGGCCGTTGCCAGGTTACGTTCTGTTTGGATAATAGTATCTTGCAGCCGTTCCCAGTTTTCCCCCTCATCCGGTGAGTAGTAAATCCGCAGATTGTTTTCATCAATTCCGTTCAGCTCCCGCCCCAGGTATTGAAACTGGATATTCAACGTAGCTGTGAGAGATTGATAAGGTTCATACCGATACATTTGCCCAATAAGGGTCAACCAGGAAGAATACTCAACCGGTACAGCCAGCGTTTGCAACATGGACGGGGTATTCGCGCCCAGGATTTGTGTGACATTGTAAAGCGTAACCTGTCCGTCGGGTGTAGAAACGGGGGCATTCCATGAGTTAACATTACTGCCCCAACCAATAAAACTATTTCCGCCCCAACCAACAAAGTTATTTCCGCCCCAACCGACAAAGTTATTTCCTTGCCAGCCAGGGGTGAGGAAAAACCGCGTCAACGTCTCGCGTACAGGATCACTCCCAACTTCCCATACCCTGACAAACCCATTAAAAACAGTAAACGGAAACTCAAACGTTTGGGTAAATGTATCACCCCCAATAGGAATCAACTGAGTGATAGGTGAGGTAAAGGAAACACCTGGTGGGCCATAAGCCGGGTAAACCTGCACCATCAAACTGCCGGTTACGTTGGCCTGGGTCACAGTAATGGCTAACGTGACATTATCCAGCGGGTTGACAATCACTTCTGGCAGCCAGCCTGGCAAATTGTTTAGCTGAATAGTAGAGGATAGAGAGGTGACACCATTCAGACAGCCGAGTTGCAGGGAGTTTTGTGTGGGGTGGTAAACACAAAAACGGTCACCCGCGGAGATACCACGAGCTAGAATTAAAGAGCTATTGGAGGTACCTATTGGAATAATTGTGTCGTCTGTTTCAGTAAAGGTGTGATAGGTTTTAATGATATACCCTTGTGCTGCTCCCCAGGGTAACGGCAATGTTCGTCCTGCTTCATCTGTCAGATTAAACGACGGGTTGGGTAGGGTGTCATTGGGGGCAGCAGGTTCAATGGTGGATATTTGGGTCAATGCTAATGGCAATCTGCCTGGCCCGCTGACTGTTTCGGTGAAGTGATTTGAAAGAGATGGATAAAAGGTTTGTATCGTTTCCCAGTCAGCTCGTCCGGTGGTTTGTTCTGCCAGACTTTGCAGGCATACGTTGTCGTTTCCAACTGTGTTTGTGAGCCAGGTATACCCATCACCCGAAAACGTATCCCGTGCCAGAAATTCGCTGTAATCTTCGCGGTAGGCATCGGTCATGGCACTTCCCTGGCAATCAATGTGGGTAATAACGCCGTTGAAGACTCCCAGGTAGTTATCAAATAGGAAGAGAGCATAATGACCCAATTCATGGGCCAGGGCGCGCGACCAATCCTCGTTTTGGGTACTATTGGGGTCGCCAAAACGGTTCCAGATTGGCCCCATACGTACTTGCCCTGGTAAAAATGCGCTGGTGATCACCCCTCCGGGTATTGTAATGGTCATGGGCGTTGTGACAATGCCACCCATGTTGGCGTTGGGTCTTTGGGTGTTGCTGGCGTAAACAGCGATGTCTGAGGTGAGCCAGTTTTCTTTGGCCTGGAAGATACGTACCGGGCCAATGGCTACCTGCCCGTTGGTCAAGTCATAAAAAATTCCACCGGCGCGTTTTATGTTTATCTCAAGTTGTTCCAGATAATTTAGCTCTTGATCATCCGACTCTTGCCGGGCATCCCACTCTAAGGATACATCCAGGCTTAGAACCAGGAGTTTGTTGGCTGGCGAAATGGTTAATTCTTGCGTGCCGGTTCCCTGGACATCGGTCATATCTAACCCGGTGGGGTTGGGGGAGGCACTGGTGTAATAAAGGGTAAATTGATCTGTGAAGGTGATGGCCTGTGTGGGAGTGACGGGCCAGAGGGCGACGAGTGAATCACCCGCAGCCAGTACGCCGCGACCTTGTAAGTACCCTTGTTCATCTGTGAGGTAGGGTTGCCCAGCGACGTTGGTGATGGGTTGGGCACCGGTGGTGGTACCGTTGGGGAGGCGGTAGACGAGTGCGCCGGACAAAACGTTGGTGGTTGTGATGGTGCTGGTGTACACGCGTATCTGGGTGCCACGCACGCGGAAGGGGAAGGTTTGTGCAGCGACGTAGGATAATTGGAATGGCCCAGGAACCCCAAATCGTTCGGAGTTTTGCGCCGGGTAGGCGACCAGGCGAAAGACAACATTGTCGGATTGGCCAAAGAAGTTGCTATTAAAAACGTCCCAATGGTAGGTGTGGGTGCTGCTTTCGGCCGTTTTTAGTTGTATGCCCCATTCTGTTAAAGTACCACTGTTGGTTGGGGTATCATCTGTAATTCGCAATGTCCATTCCCCCTGTGGGGTTTCTCCATCCAGCATCGCCAATAGCTCCTCTGGTCGGAAGATGCCTGTAAATGGTGCGATTCCGGCCGTGACGGGTGTGCTGGCCTGGTCTGACAGGAGGATATGGGTCAGGTTATCCCCGCTTCCGCCGACATCTGATAATAGCTCGATAACTGTTCCGGCTGGTGAAACTAGCTCAATATCTAAATCTGCGACGGTAGGATGAGTCAGGTTGAGCCACACGTTTATGTCCAGGATTGGGTTGATTCCATTCAGGAGCAGTGTGGATTCCAGGGTGCCAGCATCGGGGATGGGTTGGATGGTGTCATTTGGGTGTTCTGTTGCCGAGGCACTGTTCAGGTGAAGGCCCCAGTTGACCAGGGTGCCACTGCCACCTCCGGCAGTATCGTCGTTAATGATTAGTTGCCAGGTTCCCTGGCTGTTTTCATCGTCTAACACAAAAAGGGGTTGTTGGGGGCGGAAACGGCCGTTAAACTGCCCACTTCCGCTGCCAATGCCCAAATCAGCCTGGTCATCGAACATGGTTTCATAAAACCCACCATCTGCATCGGGTAAATCTGCCAGCAGAATAACGGCCGTACCATCTGGAGAAAGTAGCGTAATGTCCAGATCAGAAGTCCGAGGGTGATCAATCGTAAACCACACCTCCAAATCTTCAATCGGGTGAGCAGATGTTACAAACAGGCTGGCAACAACTCCCGAATCTGGGATAGACAGTGTTTCATTGGCATGATGGCGAATCGTAGAGGCTGTATTTAACGTTTGGGTGATGGTTCCTGGTAATGGTTTTGCCGGTAGCCAGTTGCCACCCCCATTAAGGGAATAAAACGCTTCTACCAGACGAACCGGGCGATTGAGTGGATCGGTTAGGGTGTAAGTGATGGGGATGGCCCCATCTTCGTGAATGCCGGGCAGGGCATAAAAGTTAGCAGGGGCCAGGGCGGTAATCACCTGATTGAAGGTTGGGATGGCTTCACTGTACATCTCCAAAGCAACGCCGCCGGGTTGACCTGAATCTAAAAAGGAAGCTGGCCGCTGGTTATAATAGAAGCGGATATTTTGCTCGATATTACCGATGGTTAAATCTAAATTTCCATCCTGGTTGACATCGGCAAAAGCGACGGTATATCCTGGAGATGATTCGCTTGACCGCCAACTTGCCACTGTCTCTAAGAAACCATCATGGTTCATATAAACCTTAGCCACCTGATGTAACAGGCGTGTGCCGTTTGCCACAGCCAGGTCAAGGTCGCCATCCCCGTCCACATCTCCCCAGGCAATTCCTTGTGTACGGTCACTATCCAGAGAAGACCAAACGGCCGTTTTCAGCAAAACACCATTTTCATTCAAATACACCTTATTAGGGCTAAAATCATTGGCGGTTGCCAGATCCAAATCCCCATCCCCATCCATATCTCCCCAGGCGACTGCACGGGTCAATGTGTTTGAATCGGCCGACCAACTGGCAGTGGTTGGCAATTTACCCTGGTCATTGAGATAGATACGATTAGGTGCATCTGAATTTCCAACAGCTAAATCTAAATCCCCATCGTCATCTATATCTCCCCAGCTGACACTCAGGGTTACGCCTGTCTCATCGGAACTCCATGCTGGCAGGGTATCAAGCTGACCTTCATCATTTAGAAATAGTTCATTCGGCTGAGGGATTGGTAACGTTGATTCTGTATCTCCATTCCCAAATACCAGATCCAAATCCCCATCCCCATCCATATCCCCCCAGGCGACACTTTGGGTATCACGCACAACCGGAGATTCCCAATAAGCCGTTGTCTGCAATTCCCCTGCCACATTTAAGTACACTTTGCTAGGGATATTTCGGTTTCCCACTGCTAAATCCAGATACCCATCTCCGTTCACGTCTCCCCAGGCCACACTCCGCGAATTGGCAAAAACAGAATCAACAGGTGCCCAACTGGGCAACCCTTGAAAGACACCTTGTTCGTTGAGGTAAACGGCCGGGTACAGATTTTCTGAACCACTTCCCTCCACACGCCTTAAGGAGGCTAAATCCAAATCCCCATCTCTGTCTACATCCCCCCATGCCAGCCCATAAGCCTGGGAAGATGCACCAGCAAACTCTTGATCTGCCTGATGATGTAAAATGCTGTTTTCATTGCCATATACTTTGTTTGGGCTATTTGCGTTTGCCAGTGCCAGGTCTAAATCCCCGTCTCCATCCATGTCTCCCCAGGCCACACTTCGTGTTCTATCACCTGGGTCGGCTGACCAGATAGCGTCGTGTTGTAACCCGCCCCCTGTATTCATAAAAACACGATTTGGGAATAGCCACCCGGCCGTAGCCAGGTCAAAATCCCCATCGCCATCTGGATCACCCCAGGCTAGATTAAGAACAACATCGCTGTCGGTAGATGTCCAGGGTGTATTTTGCAAAACACCGCCCACGTTTGTATAGACCTTAACGGGTTGAGGAATTGGGGGGTAGGGTTGATTGGGTGGGTTAGGTCGGGAGGGAAGACCATTTGCCGTCGCCAGGTCTAAATCCCCATCCCCGTCAGCATCTCCCCAGGCCACACTATTGGTGTAATCAATAGCACCAAATGGCTGCCCCACTGTTTGTAACACCCCTCCTTCGTTGTAATAGATTCTGCTTTGGGCTTCACGATTGCCCACTGCCAGGTCTAAATCTCCGTCGTTATCTATGTCGCCCCAGGCAAGGCCCATATGTTCGGCGTTGCCGTCTGTTGAAGACCAGGACAAAGTTTCAAAAGTGCCGTTATGGTTCAAGTACGCTTTGACTGAGGCGTTAAAATCAGCGACAGCCAGGTCTAAATACCCATCCCCGTTCATATCCCCCAAAGCGATAGATGTTGTTCTTTCTTCTTCTGGTGAACTCCAGGCAGGCTCATTTTGTAAACGGCCGTTTCCATCATTCAAAAATAGGTAGTTTGGCAATCCCCCCGTAGCTCCCGGATCACCGTTCCCGGCAACCAGGTCTAAAAAACCATCCTTGTTAATATCCCCCCAGGCCAATGCCCGAAACTGCCCAATCATTTGAGAACCCCAAGAATCGGTAGCTTCCAAAACACCCGCCACATTCAGATAAAGTTTTATCGTCGCAGATAAGGCCTGCGTTCCGTTTGCAACGGCTAAATCCAAATCCCCATCATTGTCCACATCTCCCCAGGCAACAGCGGAAGTAAAATCCTGATCATTAGAAAACCAGGCAGCGATAGGGTTTAAGCCGATGGGAGAAGTGGGTACAAACCCATTTTGTATGGAAACCTCAAGGGTGGAGCTGATCTCTTGCGCCACTTCCAAAGGAGTTACCTCCTTTAGCTCATTTGCTTGCGCCGAGTTGACCGGAGCGACTAACTGCAAACACCCAAACACCAACACCATACCGCCGAACAAAGCAGCTAAAACGGCC
>CAZPEJ010000164.1:0-9078 GCA_964585465.1 uncultured Ardenticatenaceae bacterium | reverse complement strand
GATTTTTCCCTTTCCCCCCCTGCGTCTCTGCGCGAGAACAAAAGAGATTAACCACACCCTCTACTCCCCTTCCTCCAAAAAGAAAACGGCGGTCTGGAGTCCCAAACCGCCGTTTCATCAATTTTTATGCCCTTTACAGCGAGCAATCACCTAATCCAAATCATCCTCATCAAATTCATCGTCATAATCTTCCCCGGCCGGAATCACCGACCGTGAAGCCGCCGCAGCCGCAATAACCGCCAAAATTTCTTCATCTGTGTCATCATCAATCAAGGTGCTGGAAAAGTCCAGGTCATCCCGTTCAACCAACACAGACGGCTCACGATGAACCACCTCTTCGTCATCCGTCAAGTTAAAGCCTGTCCCGGCCGGAATCAACTTCCCGATGATGACATTTTCCTTCAGCCCAATCAACCCATCCTCCTTACCTGCGATAGCCGCCCCAGCCAACACCTTGATGGTGTGCTGGAAGGAACTGGCAGACAAGAAACTATCGGTGTTTAAGGCCGCTTTGGTGATGCCCAATAAAACGGGTTCAGCCTGGGCCGGTTGACCCCCTTCTTCCTCAATTTCCTCATTGGTTCGCAAGAAAGTAGCAATTTCAATCAACTCGCCGGGCAACATTTCCGTATCACCAGACGCTGTTACCACCACCTTGCTCAACATCTTGCGAATAATCACCTCAAAATGTTTGTCGTGGATATTTTGCCCTTGCGGACGGTACACCTGCTGCATTTCCCGCAACAAGTATTGAGTGACAGCATCCCGTCCTAGAATTTCCAAAATGCGGTGTGGGTTTTTCGACCCTTCGGTGAGTTGTTCACCCGCATTCACTCGCTGACCATCACTAATCGTCATCCGCATACCGGCCGGGATTTCATAATCTTTTTCATCTTTACTTTCCCACACCACGCGGATTTCATTTCCGTTTCGTGTCACCCGGCCGCTGTGGCGGCAGGTAATCACTTCTTTTTCTATTTCGGCCAAAGTAGCTCCGGGTTCCACCGTATCGCCGTCACCTACCCGAATATCCCACCCATTGGGGACTTCAAACACGTCGTCTACCAGTTTGCTCTCGGTAACATAGACATGGCGCACCCCGTCCACCACCCGAATTTCGGCAATACCACCAATTTCGGTGATAACGGCTTCCCCTTTCGGCCGTTGCCGTGCCTCAAACAACTCTTCCACACGGGGCAAACCCTGGGTAATGTCCCCGGCCGCCGAAGCTGTACCACCCGTGTGGAAAGTCCGTAAAGTCAACTGTGTTCCAGGTTCACCAATGGATTGGGCCGCCACAATCCCTACAGCCACCCCTTGTTCCACCGGTTTGCCACGCCCCAGGTCAATACCGTAACATTTTGTGCAAACCCCTTGGCGTAATTCACAAGTCATGGGAGAGTGTACATAAACCTGGTCAATGCCAGTCTGGTCTACTATCTCAGCAATCGTTTCGGTATACAGCTCACCCGTTTTGATGAGATATTCCCCAGTTTTGGGATCTGCCACGTCGGCGGCTGCATAACGGCCGTAAATCCGTTCCGCCAACGTCTGTTTGCCAAAATTATCTACCCGGCGAATCCAAATACCCTTATCCGTACCACAATCATCCGACATGACAATGATGTCCTGAGCAATATCCACCAGACGGCGTGTTAAATAACCAGCATCGGCCGTTCGCAGAGCCGTATCTGCCAAACCTTTACGTGCCCCATGTGTGGAGATGAAATACTCCAACGTATTCAACCCCTGCCGGAAGTTAGATTGAATCGGCACCACAATAATGCGCCCACTGGGGTCAGCCATCAAACCCCGCATCCCAGCCAACTGAGTGATGGGGCCAAAACCACCCTTACCCGCCCCCGACAAAGCCATCATGGCAATAGGGCCGTAAGGATCAATCACCTTCCGTACCGCTTTTTCCACATGGTCTTTAGCCTGGTTCCACTGCTCAATCGTGCGCTGATACTGTTCGTCTTCGGTTAACAACCCGCGCCGGAACTGCCGGTCAATTTCGTCCACCCGTTGACGCGCCTGCGACAAAATATCGTCCCGTTCCTCTGGAATGTTCAAATCAGCCACCGCCATCGTCGTACCCGAAATGGTGGCATATTTGAAACCAATATCCTTGATGCGGTCTACCACCTCGATGGTCTCGTTGTCACCCAACAAACGGTAAATGCGGTTGATCAGGTCGTTCACTCCACCTTTGTCCAACACACGATTGACAAAACGGATTTCACGCGGCAGGGACATATTGAACAACACCCGCCCGACGGACGTTTCCAAAACTCGTTTTTGTGGCAATCCATCAACATAACGCTGCCCAGCATCGTTGGTATAAGTTTCAGTTAAAATTTTGATTTTGGCGTGGATGTCTAACTGGTCTAGTTCATAGGCCATTTCCACTTCTTCCATAGTGCTAAAGCTGCGTCCTTCTCCTTTACGGCCGTCTCGCAGCAAGGTGAGGTAATACACCCCCAACACCATATCTTTGGAAGGGCCAACAATGGGTTGTCCGTCGGCCGGTTTGAGCAGGTTGCGGGTCGCCATCATCATATCTTTGGCTTCCTGGACTGCCTTGCGCGATAGCGGCACATGCACCGCCATCTGGTCGCCATCGAAGTCGGCATTAAAAGCGGCACAAACCAACGGATGCAGTTGGATGGCTTTGCCTTCCACCAGCCCCGGCATAAAGGCTTGAATCCCCAGGCGGTGCAAGGTGGGGGCACGGTTGAGCAAAATCGGCCGTCCCTGAATCACCTCTTCCAACACCTGCCACACTTCCGGGGGCTGCCGTTCAATATACCGTTTAGCCCCTTTCACATTGCTGGCATACCCATATTCCACCAGGCGGCTGATGACAAACGGCCGAAACAGTTCTAAGGCCATCGTCTTTGGCAGCCCGCACTGCCCCAACTTCAATTTTGGCCCCACCACAATCACCGAACGGCCAGAGTAGTCCACACGTTTACCCAACAAGTTGCGGCGGAAACGCCCCTTCTTCCCCTTCAACATATCAGAAAGGGATTTTAATTCGCGGCGCCCCCGACGGCTCAACGCTTTACCGCGCTGGCTGTTGTCAATCAGGCTGTCTACCGCCTCCTGCAACATACGTTTTTCATTCCGCACAATCACATCGGGCGCACCCAACTCCAACAACCGTTTGAGACGGTTGTTGCGGTTAATCACGCGGCGATACAAATCATTCAGGTCAGATGTGGCAAAACGGCCGCCATCTAACTGCACCATCGGCCGTAAATCGGGAGGAATAACGGGCAAAACCGTCAAAATCATCCACTCCGGCCGGTTGGCACTCTTGCGTAACGCTTCCACCACCTGCAACCGTTTGGTGGCCCGTTTGGCTGCTTGTTTGGAACGGGTTGTCCGCACCTCGCGCCACAGTTCGCGGGAGAGTTTATCCAAATCCATTCGTTTCAGGATGTCGTGCAACGCTTCGGCCCCCATATCCGCCTTAAAAACGTTGCCAAATTTGCTTTTGAGTTCGCGGTACTCCGTTTCGTTGAGAAAAATCATGGGAGCCAGGGCTTCCAACTGGTCACGGTTAGCCTGGGCCTGTTGACGCAACCGCACCAACCGCTGCCCCATGCGATCTCGTTGCTCCTGCTCAGAACCACCTATTTCGACCCGCAGTTCTTCCATTTCCCGCCTCAAGGAAGCCACTTCAGCCTGGTGTTCTTCTTCGCTCTCTTTTTGTACTTGTGTCAGGAGTTCCTTAGAAATTCCTGGCAATAAAGCAGCGTGTTCCCGACCAACTTTATCACCCTTTTTAACAATCGTTGTGCTTCCCAGACGAATATCCTCAGAAGCTATACTTTCCTTCATGCGGTTAAGCCGCTGTTCAATCGTTTGACCCTCCCGCACCACCTCGTTGGTAAGAGAGTTCAGTCGCTCTTCATAGGAAGCGTTTAATTGGATTAGTTTTTCTTCCAGCTGATCCAGGCGAGTTTTAACTTCGGCCGTTGCTTCACCCATGCGCTCTTGTAGTTCAGATTCAAACTTCAATTCAGCCTCAACCAACTCTTCTTCGAGCCGTTTGAGCGCACGTTGCCGTGCATCTTCATCTACATGAGTAATGACATATTGCGCGAAATATAACACCCGATCCAGATTGCGGCGGGAAACATTTAACAATAACCCCATGTAACTGGGGACACGACGGGTATACCAGACATGGGCCACTGGAGCCGCTAACTCAATGTGCCCCAGTCGTTCACGCCGCACCGAAGAACGGGTGATCTCTACCCCACATTTGTCACAAACAATTCCCTTGTAGCGAATGTTTTTGTATTTACCACAATAACATTGCCAGTCACGCTGCGGGCCAAAAATGGCTTCACAAAATAAACCATCTTTTTCAGGACGCAAACGACGATAGTTGATGGTTTCCGGTTTTGTGACCTCGCCATAAGACCAGGAACGGATTTGTTCGGGGGATGCTAAACTAATACGAAGTGAATGGAATTCTGTTGTCTCCACCAGGCGACCTCCCAAAAAGTTTCAAGCTCCCTAATTAAGCTGCGTTTTCCCTAATCACAGCTTCCCTATAAACACATAAAAGAGCGTATGGCTTTGACGGCCAACGCTCTTGTCGTTAAAAAATTAAAATCGTTGGTGACTATTGTATCGGTAAACTTCAATATGTCAACAATTTCACAATAAGAAGTGCGTTAAAAAGGCAGAAGGGATATAATAACAGTAAACTTGTGGTTTGTCAAAAGATTTTTATGAGTACTTTGTTTTTCTTTGCCCCAGGTCTGGCACACACAATGGAAGAACACCCCGAAAGCCATCATCGGTTGGCAAATTTGATGCCTTTTTTGGAAAAGTCTGGCATTTTAGCCGATTTAACTCCTTTGCAAGGGGTGATGGCCTCCAGGGAACAACTGGAACAAGCCCATAGCGGCCGTTTAGTGGAGTTTATCCATCGGGTTGTGATGGCGGGTGGTGGGTTTTTGGATCATGGTGATACCTATGCCACCAGCGAAAGTTATGATCTGGCTCGTCTGGCGGCCGGGGGCGTGTGCCAGGCGGTGGATCGTTTGATGACCGGGCAGGCCCGCAATGGGATCGCCTTGGTGCGGCCGCCGGGGCACCACGCGGAGACGCACCGGGTGAGCGGGTTTTGTCTCTTTAATAATGTGGCGGTGGCAGCGCGCCATGCCCAGTTTGTTCATGGGGTGCAACGGGTTTTGGTTTTGGATTTTGATGTTCACCACGGTAATGGCACCCAGGATATTTTTTATCATGACCCATCGGTTTTGTTTATCTCGTTGCACTTGTTTATCCCGCACTACTTTTATCCCGGTACAGGAGCGTTGTATGAGGTAGGCAGCAGTCTGGGGCATGGGTATACCTTAAATGTACCGTTGCCACCTCGTGTAGGGGATGTGGGATACGGCCGTATTTTTCGTGACATCATTCTCCCCAAAGTACAGGCTTTTCAACCTGAACTCATTTTGGTTTCGGCCGGGTATGATGCCCATTGGCAAGACCCGCTGGCGATGGCCGGGTTGACCCTCACTGGATATGCCCACCTGGCTCGCACCCTGGTAGAGATGGCAAATGGGTTGTGTAACGGCCGTATTTTGTTCGTCCTGGAAGGAGGTTACCAACACACCGCCCTGGCCTATGGCATCCTCAACACCCTCTACGCCCTTTTGCAGCGCGACGAGATTAAAGACCCACTTGGCCCCATGCCCCGCCCAGAGCAGGACGTGACCGATTTACTAAACCAGCTTCGACAACGACACTTGCTTTAATAGGAGAAACTTTGCATAATATCATTTGAAGTTGACCATAATTAGGGCTTAGTTATACATGGTTTTGTGCAGTAATGGAGATTTAAGATTAACCTATCGCCAATCTATAATCTCCAATCTCCCAAATCAATCGTGGGTGAACCCCTAAGATAGTGGATTTACAATAGAAGTGGCAATTGTAAATCTGAACCGCTAAAAAAAATGTCCACCATTCCTCTTTATTCCTACCTGGCCGATATTGAAAAACTGCTTGATAGCCAAAACTACAACGAGGCTATCCGCCACTGCCACCACATCCTCCACCACTACCCCCGCCACCTGGCTACCTATCGGTTGCTGGGGCGCATTTTGTACGAACAAGGGCAATACAGCGAGGCGACCAACCTGTTCCAGCGTGTTCTAAGTGCAGACCCGAATGATTTTGTGGCCCATGTGGGGTTGTCCGACATTTATAAGGAAGAGACCCAACTGGCTCAATCCATCTGGCACCTGGAACGAGCCTATGAAATGCAGCCGTATAACGCCGCTCTTCACGCTGAGTTGCGCCGACTGTATGAACAACAGAACGAGAATCAAACACCCGACACAATTCCGCTCTCACAAGGGGCTTTGGCACGGCTTTATTTGCGTGGCGAGTTGTACCAACAGACCATCCAGGAAATCACAAAGGTTTTACAGCAGGATGAAGAGCGAATAGACCTGGAAGTGTTACTGGCGGAAGCTCTCTGGCGTGATAATCAACGGGTGGAAGCTGAAAAAGTGTGTCGCCGCATCTTGGAGCGATTGCCAAACTGTCTGACGGCTAATGCGATTCTGGCAGAAATCTGGCTCAAAGTGGGGCGGTCTGATGAGGCAAAACCTTATGTCAATTTGCTTCAGGAGTTGACACTGACAGATGCCCAACATTTAGACCGGGAGGCAGCCACCGGGCGACTATTTTTGACTGAAAATGCCCCTAAATTGCCAGATGTTATTCAAATTAGAACCATTGACAGCAGCCCTGTTCCAACCAAAACAGACACAAGAGCAGAGTGGATAGAGGATGTTGCCTTTACCAACGAGGTGGAAACGGCCGATATTGAGACCTACAACTGGCTGGAAGAAACCGCGTTACCGACCTCCGAACAGATACCACCTGAGGTCATTGAGGCACAGAAACCATCGAGCCGTGTGCAAACCAATTGGTTTGTGGATCAAGCAGGCGAGGCAGCAGAGGAAGATGAAGAGGATGTTATTTCAGGGCTGACAGATTGGTTGCGCGACTCCTCCCTGGTGGCAGATGCCCCGGCCACCACCGAAGCTACCAGTCAACCCCAAGATGATATGGAAGCTGATTGGTTGACAGATGTGACTAATCTGGAGTTTGAAACCACTCAGGTGGATCCCAGATTGGCCTCTGAATGGCTCAGTTCTATTCGTCAGGGGGATAGTAAACCATTACCAGAAGCCGGTGAATTGGGGGATGATGATTGGTTAGCCTTGGCCGCGCAACAAGAGACAGTTTTCCAGCTCCCACCAGAAAAATCTGTTGATTCCTCTTTAGAGGATTTGTTTGCAGAAAGTGAAGAAATGCCAGCCTGGGATTTGATGGGAACACCCCCTGCTGGTAATAAACCCTCTCTGTCTGCCCCAACACCAGAAAAACCAGCCGAATCTGCCACAGATGACGACGTTCCCGATTGGTTGATGGGGGAGAGTTACGAAACCGAGACCGAGACACCCCAGGAAACTGGTAATTACGGCCGTTCCGGGTTGACCACTTTATTTGTTAACGAAACAGAATCACCCGTCGCCGATGAAGGAGTTTTGCCAGCCTGGTTAATGGGCGATTTGTTGCCAGAAGATGTTGCTGCCAGCAGCCAAACGGCCGAACCTATTGATTACGACGAACTTAGTTTAACCGCCCTTTTTGCCAGCCCAGAGGATTCATTGGCAACCGAACAACCGGTTGCCCAAGATGATCTGCCCAACTGGTTTATGGAGGATGAGGCAGATACCCTGGCTGAAACCCAACGACCGATGAAGGAGATGGACGAACTGTCTTTCGGCCGTTCCGGGTTGACAGGGTTCCTGGAAACAGACACCAACGAGGCAGTTGCCCCCACCGAAACCGTATCAGCCAGTGAACCACCGGCTGGGTTGACGGAGTTTCTGGTGGATGTGGAACTGGACAGTGACCTGCCAGCCTGGATGCAAGAAGAGGAAACCGAACCCGCCCAAACGGCCGTTGAAACAGTTGCCACCCAGGAAGAAGAACCTGACCTGTTTGTTAACATGGGCATGACCGACTTCCTGACACAATCCGTAGACGAAACAGAAGGGTTGCCAGATTGGCTCTCGGTAGCAGAAACACCCGCAGAACAACCTGCCACACCCCTATCAATTGTTGACATGCCTTCACAATTTGCCGAGTTTGGCAACACCGATTTCCTGGCTGATGACGGTGGGCAAGTGACCGACTGGTTGTTAGGTGATCATAAACTGCAAGATGAATGGGAGGATGTAGTGCCCAACAAAAAGAAAGCGGTTCAACCTCAATCTGATGAACCAGATTTGAGCCAACAGGAAAAGTTGGTCGCCGGATCAGAAGCGGCCGAAACCCAGGCAGAGCAGATGGAAGATGTGTTTGACCTGGAAATGGAAGACAGTGGTGAAGTACCGGATTGGCTGGCAGATTTGTCGGCAGCCGGAAGCCCGTCAAAAGCCATAGACCTCACCTTGCCCGAAGGGGATATTCCAATGGCCGAATTACCCGACTGGCTCACCCCTCCCTCCGATATAAAGTTGCCGGTGGCAAAAAGGGCAGAACCAGCCGAGCTGTGGGAGGAAACTCCGTCTGAGGCGTTAGATTGGTTGGGAACACCTGATGAAGTGACTCTACCTGCTGCCTTTGATGAACTTCCTACCCCGGTTACCCCCTTTGCCGAAGAAACGGCCGATTTTGACCTGGATAATCTTTTGGGTGGGAAAACGGCAGATGTGCCTGAAAACCTCGACGATGCCATGTCCTGGTTAGAAGAACTGGCGGCTCAACCCAACGCCCCTATTGAGGAGTTGCCCACCGTTGCCGACCGTCTGGGGTTGGATGAAATTCCCGCCCTGGACAGTGAACCAACAGACCTGGAATTTTTGGCAGATTTAGGGGATGTGCGAGCCGAAAGCGAAACGGCCGATATGGATTTCCTGGCAGACCTGACGATGCCCAACGACGAAATGGCCTTGTTAGACCTGGAAGGATTGCCCAGTCTGGATTTCCTGGAAGAAGCAGAAACCGAGGCATCTCTGGAACTGGGTG
>CAZPEJ010000163.1:0-9181 GCA_964585465.1 uncultured Ardenticatenaceae bacterium | reverse complement strand
CGTTCACTTTGGGGCAGAAATACCCCGTGTCCGTCTGCGTTGTGGTGGGAAGGGGCAGGTTCATAGGTGTCTTGCCAAACGGCCGTTCTCACCACCCGCCACTCCACCACCGAAGCCGCCTGTTCATTGAGTAACTCCAGAAACCCGGCAAACGGTTTAAGTTCCCCATTCACCCAGCCAAAAAAACAAGACTCTCGCCGCACCGGATCAACCACCAATCCAACATGCCAGGGCAGCGTAAAAGCGGCCGAATGCACCACCACATCATCCCCAGAGTAAAAAACCCCCAGGCCGGGGTGGGTGTGAAACCAGCCCACAATGTCCAACTGGGGGTATTGGGCTGCCCGGTCTTGGTGCAACTGGCTCCAGGAATCGGCCGAAAAAGTAAAATGAACTGGCCCGTGATCCCGGCTGGTGACGGGGAGCGCGGCTTGCACTTCCAGAAAAACCTGCCCGTCCTGTTGATAGGCACTGCCCAACAACGCCCCGCCCAACTCCACACCCAGGTTACTGGTTGCGTGAACCACCACCTGCCGCCAGGCCGTCTGGCTCACCAGCACATTCACCTGGCCCGGTTTTGCAGAACGGCCGTGTAACACACAACCATCCGTCAAAGAAGGCGGCGTGCGTTGGGGCAGATTGTTAATTTCTAACTGGGTTTGAGTGACAATCGGCGGCTCATCGCGGGTGGGCGGTCGGTTTTCGGCTGCCTTTTCAGAGGATGCTGATATTGAGGTCATCTTCCGAATCCCCTAACACAATCAAATCAGCAATCGAAACCCCTTTCAGGTTACGTTTGTCCACCGGGAACCCCCCCTTGTTACGCAACGCCCAGGCCGCCGCTTTAGAGTTCATCGGGTCTTTGGGGTCATAGTTTTTGTACTGCACCATTTCCCCCAGCGTCAACAGCAGCTCGTCTAATGTTTTAGCAGGCCACCACGCCCCAATACACACCGCCCCCGTCACATGAATGTTGGGGTGAAAGATTGGGGTCATCCATTTTAGCTGCGGCTGTTTCAAAGGGTATTCCGCGTGCAGGTAGATGTTGACCTCATGGTTTTCCGTAAAAATCGGATTCCCATCTGGTTTCAACCGATCCACCCCACGACAGGTGAAACGAATCAAATACCGCTCTGGCGGATCGCCTTCGGTGGAGACAATATGGATAAATTCGCTGCGGTCTACCAGCTCGCGGATTTTTTTGTAATCATTCCGCAAACGGGTTTCACGAATGTCAAAGGACATAGGATTCCTTGATTGTAACTATTCAAACATGCGATGTTGTTACCCTGCATCAGGTGATAAATTGACGTTTTTCTGAAGGAGATCAGAGGTTGGAGATCGGAGATTTGCCAACCCCCAATTGTTAATCTCTCATCTCAATAATAATGTCAGTTTACGCCCTCTGTGAGGAGAGAAACATCGCATGTCTTCAGAGAAAAAACCGTTATCAGTTAACCAGCAGTCACTTCGGGGAACAGGCTTAAGATGTCATCCTCTTTCACCCCGGCATCTGCTAACGATTCATCATCTCCCAGGCGTTTGCCAGAAGAACGGTGATCCAGACGGTAGGTGATGGGATTGGCTCCCTGGTTGGTGGGTAGCCCCATTTTGCTGACCAAAGCGGGAATGAGACGGCGCATAGGCACGTCGGCGGGTAATTCAACTGGGGTTTTTTTGGAACCAGTTGGGTCATAAACGATTACTTTAATGCTTGCCATGTTTGAAAAGCCTCCATAGGTGAGTAAACAATTATTACAGATCAGTTGTCAGTTAGCGAAACTTTCCCCTGTCCATTTTCAAATTCAGAGAGTATTACGTGAATCACTCGATTTAGTTGCGTGTCATGCCCCAGTAACTTGTTATGCAAACTGTAGGAAAATGTTTTTGTCGCCGGTAAACTCCAGATACTCCCGCTGCTGTCCATTTCTGGCGCGAACAATACCCAGAGCGGGCATATCCATCTCGGCCAGGGTGCGGTTCAGGTAGGGTTCGTTGCCACTGATGCGATGGGTGAGTACCATGTCCCGACGGCCGTTACACACCGGGCAAATCGCCTCGTTTTCATACAATCGGGCCATCCGTTTGAAGACAGGTTCATCACTGTTACAGGTGTTACAGTGCATCGCTGTCACCACTTCGCCATCAAATTCTAACACAGTTCCCTCTCCCAGTCGCCCCTGAGCAATGGTTAATAATTCAGCCAGGGTGGTAGAAACGGCCGATACCTGAGGTAACGCCACAATCGGTTCCAGCCGCGAATGACTCATACACTCAGCCTTCACCGGGTACTCCGTTGTATACACATCATTCGTCAGACCGTTAATCATCATCGCCTTACCCGACTGCACCTCCATCCCATGAATCAACTTCAACGCCTCCTGAGTCTGGAAAGCTGCTACAATTGAAGCACTGGTAGGTGTGGTGGGGACTTTCCCCTGTAAGATATTTTCCCGCGCCAGCAGAGGGCAAGAGTAACGCAAGTTAATCAATTGATAATCCAGGTCTGTGAGGGTGCATTCATAACACGCCCCTTGCCCCGGCCAAAACACCCGCACAATCCCCATCAACTCCTGAATCGCCCCATCTACCCAGGGTTTGCCCACCATCCAGCTAAAACGGTTGATAGAAAGACGTGCCTCTCGGTTATCCAGGCAGCCAATAATGGCATCCACATGGCGAAAAACCCCCAGCCCCATCTCGAAATTGATGTTGCCGTGCCACGTTTTCACCTGAACATCCGGGTTTAGCTCCTTCACCCGTTCCGCTGCTGCGTCCACTTTGCGCCGCCCCCGGTCGCTGGCGCGGAACAACACAGACCGACTGAGATTACTATCTTCAATCGTGTCAAAATCAGCAATCAACAAATTGCCAATGCCCATCAGCGTCAGGTTTTTTAACACCTCGTTGCCCAACGCACCTGCACCAACGACTAGAACGGTGGCATTTCGCACCACTTCTTGTTGCCACCAACTGATATAACTAAAAGTATGGTAACGGTCACTATCGGGGTCGGTAATAACCAGAGTTTCACTCATAACATTCCTGTTTGGTACCTCCCGATGGTTGATAGACCACAAGAGGTTGTTTTTATGGTTCGCCAGTGACGAACTTGGGATATTGGAGATTAGAAATTGGAGATTGGTGACTTTCTAATCCCCTTTAGACGGCAAAACTGTTTACGCCAGACCCTTCATCATTTAAGGGCTGCCATTTCATTTACGTGCCACAAGGCTTAAAGTTGCGTAATTATTGAGTATGCAATCGTCTTGTAGCGCCTGGCGAATAGAATTCGCGGCTACAGCTGCAAAGTCCACCTGCGTGGACTGGGAACATCTGTTTTAGTCGGCGTAGGCCGACTTTGCAACCGTTGGTGCAGTTTCTAACTGCTGTTTCTTTGAGTATGCAATCGCCCTAATTGCCTTGCCGCCTGATTGGGCAAAGTAACAATTTCCACTAAAATTCATATCCTATGACACCACCTGGCTTTTGGCAAAATTTCCGACGTAATCGTATGGGTATGATTGGTTTAGCCATGTTGGCTGTGGTGGGGGTGGTTGCTATTTTTGCTCCCTGGTTTGCCCCCTATGACCCCGACGAAGTGGTGCGTGTGACCATTGAAAACATTTACACGGCCCCCGGTGCTGCCCATTGGTTGGGTACGGATGACGCGGGGAAGGATGTTTTGACCAACCTCATTTATGGGGCGCGGGTGTCGTTGACAGTGGGTTTTTTTGCCTCTTTTATCTCGTTGGTGATTGGTGGCACCATTGGCATCACCGCTGGTTTTTATGGCGGACAGATGGAAAATGTGCTTATGCGCTTGACGGACATTTTGCTGGTTATCCCCGATTTGCCCTTGATGATTGTGTTGATTGCTTTGTTGGGGCGTGGGCAAGCTATTTTGATTGTGGTGATTGGGGTGTTGGGTTGGACGGGCACGGCGCGGGTGGTACGCTCCCAAACCCTTTCGGTGAAGGAGCGTAAATTTGTGCAACGGGCGCGGGCGATTGGGGCAGGCAACCCGTACATTATCCGGCAGCACATTTTTCCGCTGGTTTTTCCACTGATGGTGGTGAATGCGGTGTTGGTGGTTTCGGCGGCTATTTTGAACGAAAGCACCCTCTCTTTTTTGGGTCTGGGCGACCCTACCCGTTTAAGCTGGGGGCAAATGCTCAATTTTGCTTTTAGTCGTGGGGCGATGAGTGCGGGGGCGTGGTGGGCGTTGGTGCCGCCCGGCCTGGCGATTATTTGGGTGGTGTTGGGGCTGACTCTGCTGGGCAATGGGTTGGAACGGGTATTTAATCCCAAGCTGGAAACCCATCACTTGTCGGTGGGTAAGGACATGGTACAACGGCCGAAAACTTATGAATCGGCAGCTGTGAATAGTGGGCGTGATTATGTCTAATTTGCGTGCGCCAGAATCCCCCCCTGACCCAAACATTTTGTTGCAGGTGCAAAACCTGTCGGTGGATTTTGTAACGGCCGGAAAACCTCCTGCCCATGCGTTGGAAAATGTCTCTTTTCAACTGCGGCGTGGCGAGTTGTTGGGGGTGGTGGGGGAGAGTGGGTGTGGTAAAACGACGCTGATGTTGAGTTTGATGCGTTTGTTGCCAATGGCGGGGCGAATTGTAAACGGCCGAATCCTGTTCCAAAACCAGGATTTACTCAGTCTGAGCGAAAAGGAGATGGCGGGTACCCGATGGAAAAACATCTCTATGATTTTCCAGGGAGCCATGAATGCCCTAAACCCGGTCAAAACAGTGGGGAGTCAGATTGCCGAACCCATTGCCCGCCACAAAATGGCAACTTTACAAACCTTTGCCCCTGCGCCAACCGTCACAACTGCTTCTGCGCCGCCGCTGACCCCCACACGAACGGTTGGTAGCCAGATTGCTGAGACGATTAGCCAGCATGAGGGGGTGAATGATAAAGTGGTTTTGGGGCGGCGTGTGGCAGAACTGCTTGACCTGGTGGGTATCAACCCCAACCGCAAAGACCAATACCCACACCAATACTCTGGTGGAATGCGGCAACGAGCGATGATTGCGATGGCTTTGGCTTGTTTCCCGGAGGTGGTGATTGCGGATGAGCCGACAACGGCTTTGGATGTGATGGTGCAGGCGCAAATTTTGGAATTGCTGGCAAAGTTGCGCGAGAAGTTGGGGTTGGCGGTGCTGCTGGTGACACATGACCTGGGGGTGGTGGCGGAGGTGTGTGATACGGTGTTGGTGATGTATGGTGGGGTGGTGGCGGAGTATGCGGCTGTAGACACGGTTTATAACCATGCTCAACACCCTTATACACAGCAGCTGTTGATGGCTTTTCCTGATTTGACCCACCCAACTGGGAAACTGGTTTCGATTCCGGGGTATCCGCCCCGCCTGGATGATTTGCCGCCGGGGTGCCGTTTTGCCCCACGTTGTCCGGTGGTTTTCGGCCGTTGCCATGACCAACAACCGCCTGTTTTTCAAGTAGGGCGAAACCACCAGGCTAGCTGTTACCGGATAGAAAGGTAAGAGAACGGCCGTTTTTATGAACAAAGAAGAAATTTTGCACTATTTAACAGAGTTGAATGACTTGTTACGCAGCGAAAACATCAAGGGTGAAATTTGTTTGTATGGTGGAGCTGTTTTGTGCGTAGCCTATGACGCACGGCCCAGTACAAAAGATGTAGATGCAATTTTTTACCCCACTCAACAAATCCGTCAGGCTGTTGAGCATATAGCAGAGAATCATGAATTGAGAAAAGATTGGTTAAATGATGCTGTTAAAGGGTTTGTGGTTCATCACCCCCAGCAAATTTTTTTGAATTTATCCCATTTGAAAGTTTACATTCCAGAACCAGATTATTTATTAGCTATGAAGTCTCTAGCAGCCAGAGTAGATACGACCGATGCCCAAGATGTGAAATTTTTGGTTGGGTTATTAGGCATTCAAAAACCTGACGAGGTATTTGTTATTTTGGAAAAGTATTACCCACGTCAACAAATCAAACCAGCCACACAGTTTTTTATTGAAGAGTTATTTGAACAATGGTCACTATCCGAGAGTTGAAACAACAAATCCTGTCAGATTTCCCAAATTGGGCTATTTATTTGATGGATTTTGTGGATGATTTTCGTTATTACAAACACCCACAAGCAGTGGCGACTGGGATTGAACCTGGGAATGAACGGATAGATGCTTTGCTGGCAGCGACGGTTCATTACTTGTGTGATGAATTAGGGTTAGAACCACCCAACTGGGTTTATGAAGTACCTCCTTGTAAAGACCCCTGGTTTGTTTCTGGTATGGAAAGTTTGAAAGCGATTGCTCTGGTTGAAAGCCCTTTACAGTTTCGTATTCGCAAAATTTTCGTTCTGGAAAACTTTTTAAGCCGTGTTTGAAGAAACGTGGTTAACCTGAAAATGGAACAAAAACCTATTTTGGAAGTACACCACCTGCGAAAACTGTTTCCGGTGAACCAAACCATTTTGCGGCGAGGGGCAGAAAAATTTGTCCATGCGGTGGATGATGTCTCTTTTTCGTTGGCACAGGGGGAGGTGTTGGCGGTGGTGGGGGAGAGTGGGTGCGGCAAATCTACGTTGGCGTTGACGTTGTTGGGATTGGAGCAACCCACCTCTGGAGATATTATCTTTAACGGCCGTTCCGCTACCCACCTCCAGGGAACTGCCCTCAAAACGTTGCGCCGCCACATTCAGATGATTTTCCAAGACCCCTACGAATCCCTCAACCCGTTGATGCGTATTGCCGACCTGGTGGCCGAGCCGTTAGTGGTACATGGCCTGGCAACGGCAACGGATAAAACAGACCGGTTGGCACGAGTGAAACGTGCCCTGGAAGACGCGGGATTAAAACCGGCCGAGAACTTTCTCTATCGCCGCCCGCACGAACTATCTGGCGGGCAGCGGCAGCGAGTGGTGATTGCCAGCGCGTTGGTACTGGAACCGGCCGTTTTGCTGGCTGACGAACCTGTTTCTATGTTGGACGTGAGCATCCGGGCTGAAATTTTGAACTTGTTGGCGGATTTACGCAGGCAAAAGGGTATTTCGATTCTTTTTATTACCCACGATTTAGGCACGGTGGCTTATTTTGCCGACCGGATTGCGGTGATGTACCTGGGGCGGGTGGTGGAGATTGGGCAAACGTTAGAGGTTTTGCAAAATCCTCAACATCCTTATACAAAAGCGTTATTATCGGTGGTGCCGGTACCCAATCCCCGGTTACGCCGCGAACGGGTCATTTTACAGGGTGAAACGCCTGACCCGATTGAATTACCGTCAGGTTGTCGTTTTCATCCGCGCTGCCCGGTGGCGTTTGATCAATGCAAACTGGTAGACCCACCGACGGTCCAGGTAACGGCCGAACATTCAGTCGCTTGTTTGCTTTTGCAGTAAAATACCAGTTAATAACCATGAAAACATACAGTTCACAATCCATTGGGGCTGCCAGCGATAAGGGGCCTGCCCGTTCGGGTAATGAAGATGCTTATTGGGTGCCCCACACCCAAACACCGACTCACCTGGGCTGGTTATTTGTGGTAGCTGATGGGGTAGGCGGGCAAGAGTATGGTGAGATCGCCTCCCAACAGGCGGTACAAATTGTCAGTGATACCTTTTATGGGGCGCGGCGGAATGCTTTGACGGTGCCTGATGCCTTAAAACAAGCCTTTTTGCGGGCTAACCAGGAGATTTTTCGTCTAACTCACTCTCAAGGGCTGCAAAAAATGGGGTGTACCCTGGTGGCCTTAGCCTATCTGGAGGGGCAGGCATACCTGGCGCATGTTGGAGATGCACGTATCTACCGTTTGCGGGGTCAGGTGTTGCAGCAGTTGACCCGCGATGATTCCTGGATACAAGAGCAGTTGGATGCCAGGGTGATTACACCGGAGGAGGTTGCCAACCATGAGTTGCGCCATGTGGTGACGCAGGCTTTGGGGAATCGGGAACAGGTGAATGTCCATGTCTCCGAACCAGTGCCATTGGTGTTGGGAGATACTTTTTTGCTTTGTTCCGATGGTTTGCATGATACGTTAGAGGATACACGGCTGGCTGATTTATTAAAACAAAAACCATCCCAGGCGGCGGCGGCTCTGGTGCTGGCGGCGATTGAGGCCAAAGCGGGGGATAACATTACGGCCGTTGTGGTTCAACCAATGTACAATCCCAAAGTGGTGATGGTGTCACCCATTCGTCCGACGACAAACCCGGTGTGGTGGGGAACGGCCGTTTTGCTGCTGCTACTGCTGCTGATCCTGTTCATTTTGTGGGTATTGTAGGGTGCTGAAACAATACAGGCTCTTTTTTCTGGCTTTTTGCAGCATTTTGGGGTGGGGTGTGGTGGGTTGCCAGGTGTTAGAGTTGACTCCGCAGCCATTTCCCACACCATTGTTATTGACTGTTACTCCAACTGCCACCGAAACGGCTACACTGGAAACGGCCGTTTCTCCCACCCTGCTGCCCACCCCCTTGCCCACCCCTTCACCCGTTTTAACCCTCACCAACGGCATGAGCCGCACCATTGGCCTTTCGGCGCAAGGTCGCCCTATCCTGAGTTACCAGTTTAACGATGGCCCAAATGTGGTGGTGTTTATTGGTGGCATTCACGGCGGGTATGAGTGGAATACGATTTTACTGGCTTATGAGGCGATTGATTATTTCACAGCCCACCCGGAACTTGTTCCAGCGAATGTGTCGCTTTTTGTCATTCCTGCTGCCAACCCTGATGGGCAATATCTGGTGACAAACCAGAACGGCCGTTTTGACTTCACGACCATCCTGACAGATACCGTTCCCGGCCGTTTTAACAGCCATGCAGTAGATTTGAATCGCAACTGGGATTGCCAATGGTCGGCGCAGGGGCGGTGGCGGGACCAGATTGTGAGCGGGGGGGAACGGCCGTTTTCTGAACCAGAAACGTTGATTTTGCGTGACTATTTATTGGGGAAACGGCCGAAACTGGTTATTTTTTGGCACAGTGCCGCCGATGGGGTGTTTGCCGCTGGTTGCCCCGATATTTACCAGCCCTCCTTGGCCCTGGCAACCACGTTTGCCCAAGCTGCCGATTACCCCCTCTATGAACGGTTTACCACTTATCCAGTGACCGGAGATGCCACTGACTGGATAGCCCTCCAGGAGATTCCCGCTATTGCGGTGGAGCTAAAAAACCACACCGACCT
>CAZPEJ010000162.1:0-9184 GCA_964585465.1 uncultured Ardenticatenaceae bacterium | reverse complement strand
ACGGCCGTTTCTGCTCCCCCAGTCCGTCCCCAGCCCACCCAACCTGTGATGACTCCTCAACCGACGCGGCAAAACGGCCGTTCCACTCCCCGGCCCGCTGCCCCACCTCCTGTGCGTGTTGGCACCCCCCTGCCCATGCAGGCGCAAGGACGCGAAGATACTTTTTGACGGCATAGACGGAAACAGGCGATGTTTTGCTCAAAACATCGCCTGTCGGAGTCGTCGCGGTCTTTTCCGGCCCTATTCGTAATCAAACAAAGCGTCTAACAACGTCTCCAGCAGTTCATCCAATCGCCGATTTTGCCCCTGGGATTGAGCAACTTGAATATCTGAGAGCAGGTTCTCCAGGTTTGTACGGGCTTCGGCCGACAGGTTGGGCTGTGCCTGGAGTTGACGGGCACGTTCTAACAAGGCTTTGGTGGTGTCGGGCAGTGAAACGGCCGTTTCTGCCAAATTCTTCTGCGCCAACAGAATCTCCTCCTCTCCCAACCGCGTTAAGGAGGCTGTCACCGTAATTTTTTCTTCCTGGCCCGTCATACGATCCTGTGCTGTGACCTGCAAAATGCCATCCAGATCAAAATCAAAACGCACCATTACCTCGGCTGTCTCGTCTGGTGATGGAGAGCGTAACCCTTTTATCAAAAATTCACCCAGGGCGGTGTTCTCTGTTGCCACCTCTTCTTCACCCTGGTACACCTCCACCTTTACTGTATCCTGCCCGGGGAAAATAGTGTGAAACAACTCCTCTTTCGTCACCGGAATGGTGGTATTACGATGAATCAACACCTTGTACCGGTTGGGAATCACCTGCCCCATCCAAAACTCAGCCACCGCAATGCCCAATGAGTGGGGTGTTACATCTACCAGAATCGCGTCAATGGGTTGCCCGGCAATGATGGCAGCCTGAACCCCTGCTCCCAAAGCCACTGCTTCGTCTGGGTTAATAGCCATCTTCGGCTCTATGCCCACCGTATCCCGCACCAATTCCCAAACGGCCGGGATTCGGGTGGAGCCACCCACCAGCAATACGTGGTCAATCTCTTCGGCCGTTACTCCGGCATCTTTCAACACCTGTTCAATGGAGTCGGTTGTTTCCACCAACAAATCATTGATTAAGGTTTCAAAGGTGTCGCGGCTGATCTCATACTCCAGATGGAGGGGAACACCGTCTTGTTCAGCAATATACTCTTCTTTGAGCCAGGCAAATGGGTGGTCTGACAGGTGAATTTTTGCCTGTTCGGCGGCTCGTCTCAATCGTGCCCAGGCTTGCCGGTCTGCCCGCAAGTCAATACCCTGTTCCTGGAGGAATTGTTCAGCCACAAAATTTGCTAATCGTTCATCAAAATCATCTCCCCCTAACTGGGTGTTGCCGTGACTGGCCCGTACCTCGACAATACCTTCCATTAGTTCCACCAGCGAAACATCAAATGTGCCTCCTCCCAGGTCATAAACCAAAATCAGTTTGTCACTTTCCTGGTTCAGCCCATAGGCCAGTGCGGCAGCAGTGGGTTCGTTGAGAATGCGCCGCACATTTAATCCAGCAATTCGCCCGGCATCGCGGGTGGCCTGGCGTTGGGCATCGGAGAAATAAGCTGGCACCGTAATGACGGCATCCGTTACTGGCTGCCCCAGGTTACGTTCGGCAATGGTTTTGAGTTCTCGCAGGATGAAGGCGGAGATTTCAGGCGGTGTCAATTCGCGGGGGCCAAGCTGAATGCGGGTATCGCTACCCATTTTTCGTTTGATGGAAACGGCCGTATTTTCGGGATCGTACACATAATGGTTCCAGGCTGGTGTGCCAACCAACCATTGGCCGCTGCTGGAATAACCAACTACCGAAGGGATGATACGTTGCCGCCCATTGGGTAACATTTGTGGCTGCCGGTTCTGCACCACAGCCACCCCGGAGTTGGTGGTGCCGAGGTCTATGCCAATGATATGGGTCATAAAGGGTCTCCAGATGGTTGTGGCAATGTTAAAATTGCCGCAATCAAAAAATCAGCGTAACTATTCAGCCGCTCTGGGATTTAACCGCAAAGTACACAAAAAACACAAAGGTTTTTTCTTTTCTTTGCGCCCTTGCGGTGAATCGTTACAAATCAGGTCGTTGTTTGTTATTGACGGGTGGTTTATAGACAATGACTTCGGCATAACGCAACACGCCGTTGGGGGAGCGATAACCACGCCGTTCTTCTTGTAAAATGGTGCCGGGAGGGGTATCGGCCGATTCTGCCACCGCACTCACTCCCACTGCTTTGTGTAAAAAGGGGTCGAAAGGGTGCCCAACGGCCGTTATGGGGGTCACACCGCCACTTTCCAAAATAGCCAGCAGTCGTTCTTGCACTAGGCGTAACCCGTTGATCCAGCCATGCAAGGCTTCCCGGTCGCCGGGTGAACCCACAGCAGAAGCCAGATATTGTTCGCCGCTTTGCAGCGCGTGTTCGACCCCATCCAGGGCGGGTAAAATGGCAGAGAGCAGGGCGTGTAAAACGGCCGTTTGTCGTTCTGCCTCGCTCTTTTCCAGCAAGTGAGCGTGTTGTGTTTGAGTGGTTTGCCAGGCCGCCAGGGCTTCTTGCCAGCGTGTCACTTGACTTTCAGCCAGGGCATTCGCCTTAAACTGCTCTTTACCCAGCTTGCGGACTTCCTGTTTAAGGGACTCCACATCTGTGGGCTGCCCGGCACCGTTTTCCAACCGACGCAACAAAGCAGCCAATGTGGCCCACACCTGACGACGATCACTCATGGACGAACCGGGCGGTAATCTTTGGGGAACTCCTGGCGATTCAGATCACCAAACGAGTGCAAATACACCATAATATCGGCCGAATCAAAAGCCAAAACCAGCTTCCCGGAGCGTTTGCGCGGCTCCCAGGCAACAGGTGGGCGAAAGAGGAACAGATCCGTCTCTGCTTTGTTATCGGGCGTGCGTAGTTTTTCGTAAGCAGCGCGAATGACTTTGAAAGCATCCGGTTGTTCTTCCGGTGGATATTGGCGCACCAGGTCAAAATAGGCCCGTTTTACCTCGCGTAAAGAAGCCCCCTGTGGCAACCCCAGAACAGCGTATGGGTCTGTGCTTTGTAAATTGGCAGGTGTCATCGTACTAAAACTCCTCATTGAGTAAATCTGCTAAAATATCTGGCAGGTTACGACCATTACCAAAGTGGCGGGCTAAAAATGCAAAGGGGTTACTTAAAAAGTTGCGAGCCTGTCGTATTCGTTCTGCCAGGGCGGAATCTTTTGTTTGTCGGGCGATTTTTTCGGCCGTTTTGAACTCTTTTTCCATTTCCCGTCTATCCCCTAACCGTCCCGCTAATAACGCCAAAAGCAAATGAGCCTGACCAACCTCTTGACCTATTTCAATCGCTTTTTGTAGGTAGGTGCGGGCCAGGGTTTCACCACCTTTTACCACTTCCAAAGCCTGACCCAGGATGATATAAACCGGGGTATCGGGTGAAGCTCGCTCAATAGCCCGGTCTATCCATTGTTGGGCCAATGTTTGCTCTTGATTTTCCAGGGAGTTCTGGGCCATCTGAGCGTAAAATGGGGTATCCAGGTTGGGGATGTTTTTTTCTGCCTCCAACAGGGTTTGCCAGCCTGCTTCAAAATCACCGATTCTGTACCATTGTATGATGATGTGGAGATAAACGGTTGGGTTTTGGGGTTGTACCTGGATTGCTTGAGCAAAACAAGCCAACCCCTTTTCGCGGTTTTTAACCTGGAGATAATGATAACCCAGGGAAACCAATGTGTCGGTATCTTTAGGCTGATAGCTGAGGGCTTTTTCGTACAATTGGATCGCCCGTTGGTGGTCACCTTGCCAATTCATATGCTCTTTTGCTTGCCCCTGGTAATACTCTGATAGGGATTGCAGGGCTATCTGGTTTTGCGGTTCCAGGGCAATGACACGCTCCCAGTAGTGGACGGCAGCCTGGTTTTGCCACCAGTAATGGGATTGGTAGATGACTTCACCCATACGAAGTAAGGCGGGGATGTGGTTGGGGTCTTTTTGGAGGATACGTTGGAGTTCGTTTTCGGCTGCTTGCAAACGGCCGTTATTGAGCAATCCGTCTGCCAGTGCTAACCGTAAAGTCAGGTTGTCGGGCTGCCACTTAACAGCCTGTTTGTACACCTGAATGGATTCATCAAAATCATCTTCTTTGGCATAGGCTTCAGCGACCCGTTGCCAGAGACGGGAAACCTGTTCATCGTTAATTGTGTCGGGGTGGTCGGCGCGGCGCGGACGGCGGCGCAAGGCTTCGCGCCATTGTTCGGCCGCCAGGTGATAGTTAAGCTGTTGTTCATAAACCAGGGCCAGGTTATAAGCCAGGCGAAAACTTCCTCCAGCTTTTGTCTCTGCCACTTTCCAATGTTTTTCGGCCGTTTTCCAATCTCCCTTCTGCGCGGCTTCATAGGCCATCTGTTGTTCAATGGTTGAAATGAGATCGTTGAGCGTTTTGTCGTCTGTTTTGTGCTGGTAGGCTTCAGTTGCGGCGGCCAGGGCCTGGGGTAACTCATTTTGTGCCATTAGTTGTTCCGCCAGACGATGGAACAGTTCGCCCAGATTGGTTTGCAAGTTGGGGGAGCGATAACCCGCTTTGTAGGATAAAAGCCAGTGGTGGCGGGCGGTTTCCCAGTTTGATTGTTGGGCGGCAATTGAGCCTAAATAGTAATGACTGATCCCTTTTGTTGGCAGGTAGGTGGCTGCCTGGGTTAGCTGGGTTTGGGCGGCGGCAAAACGGCCGTTCTGGTAATCAGAAATGCCTTGCCACAGGGGGTTTTCGGCTGCTGGTGACTGGTGGCGCAAAACAGCCTGGCTTTGTTCCAACAAGGTTTGTTCTGCCGGGCTAAGACGGGGCCAAACGGCCGTTTGGGTCACATCCTCCCCCATTGCCACATACGCCAAAGCCATCGGATAAGCCACCCGTCGTTGCCACTCAGAATCCATTTGCCAGACCTTTTGGTAAGCAGCCATGGCCTCCTTCACTCTCCCCTGGCGGTAGGCTGCCAATCCCAAATGGTAAACAAAACGAGGCTCATTGGGTTGCAATTCAATCGCTTTCTGAATAAACCCTGCCTGTTTTGTCTCCAACCCTTGCCGGAAATACGCCTCGGCCAGGGCTGACTTGGTGCCTGGAGAAGGGGCCTGAGTATTAGCCTGCTCCCACCAGTGAATGGCAGTCGCAAAATCATTCTTATGAAAGGCTTTTAATCCACGTTGGGCAAAACTTGTCGTTTGGTATGAGGACGGTTTATTTTTAGCCACCTGATAATCCTTCATCTCAACAATACGTAACGAGTTCTTTCAGGGGTTAATTTTGCCGCAAATTTGATATTTTGCCACCCATTCTTGATGACACGTCATGGGTAAGTGGTGATCTTTTTCATATTTCTATTTTTCGCTGTTTATGCCATGATGATTGGCAAAATATACCGGAGGTCATTCAGCAATGAATAAACGAGTTACAAGAGAAAAATCTCGCTCTCCATCCACAACAGTCGTTCTTCTGGTGGTGGGGGGGATGGTACTGTTGTTGGGGTTGTTATGGGCCTGGGGACGCGGCCGGGAAACGGCCGATTCCACCGAAACCGACACCCCCGGCCAGCCTGTTCTGGAGGTGGATCAATCCTTCATTGATTATGGCGAAGTGAAGTTTGGCACCCCGTTGAGTTTCCGCTTCACCGTCACTAACAAGGGGAACGGAACGTTGCGTTTTCAGGAGGAGCCATATATTGAAGTTGTCGAGGGGTGCTGACCGCCTAGTTTAACCATCGGTTCGATGGTATTACAGCCGGGTGAAAGCACTACAATTGAATCTTCTGTTTTTATGATGCACGAGGGGATGGATGGGCCGCACGATTTTCGAGTTCACCTGTCCACCAACGACACCTCACAACCCAATCAATCGGTACAGGTGTTGTCAAATTGGGTGCCGTGAAAAAGGGAGATTGGAGACCAGAGATTGGTCAGTGAATCGCCAATCTTTAATCTCTAATCTCCATTTTGCTGCTTTGAGGCAGTTCAACCATGAAGATGGTGCCCTGGTCTGGGGCACTTTGGGCAGAAATACGGCCGTTATGGGCGTGAATCAATTGGCGGGCAATGGCTAACCCCAATCCGGCCCCGGCCCCGCCTGTATGGGAGCGCGAACGGTCGCCACGCCAGAAACGGTCAAAAATATAGGGCAAATCCTCTGGAGAAATGCCCACCCCACTATCTTGAACCGTGATGCGAATATAACCATCGGTGGGTTTAACCTTTAACACAATCTGTCCACCCGCCGGGGTGTGACGCAGGGCATTCACCGTGAGGTTGCTAAAAACCTGATCCAGTCGCCCGGCATCGGCCGTTACGGTGAGGGTTTGCCGTTCTCCTACAATTTCTACTTTTAACTCAATATCGGCCGTTTCTGCCTGCCCGCTAAAACTGGTGTAAATGTCTTGCAACAGGTCAGCGATATTTGTTTCTTCCCACACCAGCGGCAATTGCCCCGTCTCAGCCAACGAGAGGGTGCGTAAATCTTCCACCAGACGGGCTAACTGGCGTGTCTCTTCCAGTGTGGCTTGAAGATGTTCTGGTGTGGGTTCATATACCCCATCCAACACTCCTTCCAAATTGCCCTGAATGATGTGCAAGGGGGTTCGCAGTTCGTGGGCTACATCGGCCGTTAAATTGCGTCGCTGCTGGTCGGCCCGTTGTAACTCTTCGGTCATGTGGTTGAAAGTGCGGGCCAGTTGCCCAAACTCCCCCCGGCCGTTTTCCGGCACACGCACATTCAAATCCCCCTCGGCAACTGCATCTGCGGCCGTCATGATGTGGCTCAAGGGGGAGGCGATGTTGCGAAAAGCACGAACGGCCGTTGCCACTGCCAGCACTGGAAACGTAAAAGCCAATCCACAGCCGGTGAGCCAGACTAAAACGGCCGTTCTGCCATCCCCGCCAAACCCTCGTGTCAATAACAGGGCCACCCCCCCCATCGTTGCCAGGATAAACAGGGTGATCAGACCAAAAAAACCAGCCAGTCGCATAAAGAGGAAACGGGGGCGGTGTTTCCAACGGCGGTGGCTCCAATGCTGCCACTCATGATGGGGGGTTTCAAATGGTTTCATCGGTGAATTTGTAACCAATTCCGTATACGGTGACAACATAACGCGGCTCGGCCGGGTTTGTCTCCAGTTTGCGGCGCAAATTTTTGATGTGGGCATCTACACTGCGGGCAAACGTCTCCTGGGAAAAACCATGCAGTCGGTCTAACAACTGCTCGCGGCTAAAGGTTTGGCCGGGGTGCTGGGCCAACAAGGCCAGCAGGTTAAACTCGATACGGGTCAGTTGTAACGGTTCACCAGCCTGGCTCACACGGTGGCCGTTCAGGTCAATTTCCAGGTCGGCTACCCGCAACAAACCGGAAGATTGCACACTTCCCTGCACACGGCGTAATACTGCCCGCACTCGTGCCACCAGTTCACGCGGGGAAAAGGGTTTGCCAATGTAGTCGTCGGCACCCAGTTCCAGGCCAATGAGGCGGTCTGTTTCTTCGACACGGGCTGTGAGCATGATGATGGGAACGGCCGAAATGCGGCGAATGGCCCGGCACACATCCAACCCATCCAACCCTGGCAGGTTCAAATCTAACACCACCAGGTCTGGTTTTTCTTGTTTGAAAGCTGCCAGGGCCAGGGAGCCATTTTCGGCCGTTACCACCCGATAATTGCTTTTTTCCAGGTAATCCCGTGCCAGTTTGACAATTTTGGGTTCGTCGTCTACGACTAAAATCGTTTCGTTCATACATTCAGTAGGGTATCACAAAGGGCACGGAGGGAACATAGCGTATTACGGAGAAATTGAGATTGGAGATTAGAGATTGGAGGTTTTCCAATCTCCAATCTCCTTTAGCGAAATGTCTATTTGTGACCTTATGCCTTGTGAATGGTGTCATCCAGGGGGTCGCTTTCCCACTTGCCATGATGTTTTGGGCCATGCGCCCAATGTTTGCCCCAGCCTGGCCCTCCCCAGTGGTGGCGGCGGCCACAAAAGAGGCGGAAGAGAAAGCTGAGAACCAGAAAAGTGACAATACATTTCACAAAAGCCGCAACACCCCAAAGAGCAGAGGAAAAGCCCCAGCCGTGATGGAAACGGCCGTAATCTCCCATTGGCCCATGAGGTGCATATGGGGCAGCGGACGTTGTCTGCTCTGGTTCTCCTCCAGTCTGCTGTCCGGCATAAAACCCCTGCGCCCAACCCTGACGGTAAGCTGAGTGTCGCCCCATACCCGCCAGGCCACCCAACAGCAACAACCCAATCAATCCAATAAATAAAAATCGTCCACGAAACATGTGAATCATCTCCTTGTTGTTATATTACAAGGAGTATGAAGCACACCTGTGAAGAAATTATGAAAATGTTTAGGAGGGGTCGTGAACGGCCGTCAGAGGTATTTTGGCAAACTAACAAAACGGTATAAGAGCTGGAAGGATGATAGGGTTACGCATCATTCAATCTCCATTACATGCTCATAAAGGGCGGGTAGAAAGCTTTGTTTAAGCCTAAATTTTGTTCCATGATTATGTCCCGTTCGAGCATCAAAATCTATAAAAACATACCCCTGTTCTATGCCGCTCAGTAACTTATCGAGATCAAATCCTTTCAGCATCAGAATCCTTGAGTATCTAAACAATTCCTTTTCCTTCTCTCTTTTCACCTCTGCCTGTACATAAAAACAATTTAACAACTTTGTCCCAGCCTTGTTGCGAAGGTCATCAAATCCCCAATAAGGTTGCGGGGTTAATTCGCCCAACCCAATTCGTGCAGCTACACCTTGCAGCCACATACCATGTTTTGCGTCAACCTTATTTGCGTCAAATGATATAAGCACCTTTCGATGATTTCGATCTACAACAACCCTGAAACCACGCTCACTATTCGTTAAACCGCTTATCGTTTGGCGAAAACTCATTTCATCTTCACGATAGGACATTCCAGCAAGTTGGTGAGGCCATCCATACTTTAACAGAAAGACTGAAGGCACAAATTTGATAGCTCTTGGCGAAGGTTCCATATGAAAAAGGGTTGTCAACGAAGTTGTTTTGACCCTCTGGCATTTTAGCTCCCATTCAGCTGCATTTGGCATAGGCAGGTTATTCTCCTGAATGCCTAATAAATCCTCTAACGTATTGCCAACACCACCAC
>CAZPEJ010000161.1:0-9209 GCA_964585465.1 uncultured Ardenticatenaceae bacterium | reverse complement strand
GTGTTTGACGTGGTGGTGGGGATTAACCTGTTACGTGAAGGGTTAGACCTGCCAGAAGTATCGCTGGTGGCTATTCTGGATGCAGACAAAGAGGGGTTTTTGCGTTCGGAAACCTCGCTGACACAGACGATTGGGCGGGCGGCGCGGCATGTGATGGGGAAGGTGATCATGTATGCCGACCGTATGACGGAGTCGATGAAAAAAGCGATTGCCACCACCGATGAACGGCGTAATAAACAAGATACCTACAACAAAGCACATGGAATTGAACCACGCACGATTGTGAAGGCAGTGCGTGACCTGGCACAAGATTTTATCCAGCATCAGGAGGGTGGCCTGGCGGTAGCTGAAGAAAAAACAACCTATACCACAACGGCCGATTTGCCCAAAGCGGAACTGGATAAGATGATTAAAGAGTTGGAAAAACAGATGAAAACGGCGGCACAAGCCCTGGAGTTTGAAAAAGCGGCCTTGCTGCGTGACCAAATTATGGAACTGCGCCAAATTATGGCTCTCAAAGAAACGGGGAAGGATAGCCACTTGAGCGCGTGGGAAAAACTGCGCCGCCTGGACGAGGCAGGGATTGGGATTGAGATATAACTAGATGGATTGATTTGTCACCAGATGGTCATATGATGTTTCCAAGTTGTCACAGAGGTGTCATACGGCCGTTTCCCCTTTCTGGTATGTTTTCTTTACACCAACCTTCTTTAAGGGGTGTAAAGGAGCATGTTACCCGATGAAATGGTTGATTCAATGGACAGGTCTATGGCTGACCCTCTTGGTTTTGGTGGCCTGTGGGCAAATAGAGGTAGGGGTGGAGGGCACCGCAACGGCCGTTTTGCCGCCCCCCATCCTGGCAACACCTACCCTGGCGATTCAATCCGATTATACGGTTGCCACCGCAACGGCCGTTCCCCTGCTCACCTCTACCCCTCAACAGATAATCAATCCCAATGAGCCGTTTCGTTTTACCAACCTCCGTTTTGCCGCCAACAACCAGGTACAAGACAAGTTTGCGGCTGGCACCGAGGAGGTATTTGCCTGGTGGGATTATCAAGATATGGACGCAAATGCCATCGTTAAACGGGTGTGGCAGTTAAACGGGCAGGAGTGGTTGGTGCGCGAAGAACCCTGGGATGTTGCAAAGTATGGGGCAGTAGGCACGGTAACAGACATTTCTATCTTCGATTTTGAAGGGAGTGGGTTGACTCCGGGAGTCTATTCGCTGGCTCTCTACCTTGACGGGGTTTTGCAGGTACAACGCTCTTTTACGGTCATGTTGCCAGAAACGGCCGTTTCTTATCCCGACCCCACCGGTAATAAACATGTCGCCGTCTGGGGTGGGTTGCTTTTTCGCCAACTGGATAGCAACGACTTACAATTTTTAGCTCAAGGGCAAGAAATCAGTGAAGTGGTGTGGTCTCCCGATAGCTCCCTTTTGTTTTATGTGGAAGTAGATCGGTCGCAGCAAGTAGGGGATAACACGTTGGGCATCCAGCACGCTTTATGGTCGTTAGATGTGACAGGGACAGGCAACCCCATCCAGTTGGGCAGCTTTACGGATGATTTGCACAGCCCACAAATTTCACCAAACGGCCGTTTTGTGGCCCTGCTCAAGGGCACCGGGTATGGGGATGCTTGTTTTGTAGACACCATACTGCACATTATGGAGGTAGACGCGGCCGGGCAGAAAACCGCTTTATACACCCTGGCAGATTTCCTGGGTGCCCCTCGCAGCGACACTTACTGGATTTACCCCACTGCTATCCAATGGAACGCCGACAATCGCTTGATAGTTCACCTGGACATGTTTTGTTACGATGCCACAACCGCCCCCCCGGCCGATGCTTTGTTACGTGGGGTGTATCGCCTGGACATGGACACACACCAGGCCACCCGTCTGAGTGATTTGCCATAGAACGGCAGAATAATACGCGGGTCACGCAGCTGGAACGTAAGACCAGGGAAAAATCCGCCACACCTGCTGGAAAGTTTAGTCGGCGAAGGCCGACTTCGCAAAAGGTTGGTGCAGTTTTAACTGCCGTGTGTCACCTGTACCATTACGGCCCAACAGTAATGGAAATGGTATGGGGTTCACCCACATAGTTGCTGTCAGCTACTACAATGAGACGCAACCAGTAATCACCAGGGGTCAGAGCATCGGCGTAGAGGGTTTCTAAGATGCCATTGATGACCGGGGTGGTGTGGGTTTCACCCAGGGTCAGCCAGTTGACGTTTTCACCTTCGGGAACACCCAGCTCTATTTTGTAAAACTGCACGTTGGCGGGGTCAAAATCGGCCGTTCCCATAATGGGCATGATTCCGTTTACCACTTCGCCTGCTGTGGGGCTGTTGATGCGATAGACCGCCAGGGTATTGGTATCGCGGGTTTGTGCCAGCAGTTCATCATTACAAATTTGGGTGGGCAAAATTGCCAGGTTGTGTTCCTGCGCCCAGGTGTGAGCCGCCTTTAGGCTTTCCGGGTTGCGCGGCCCGGCCAGGAAAAGCTGGGGAACGGCGGTTGGTGGCAGCGTGGCAACGGCCGTTCCGGCGGCAATGTGGCAAAATAGTTGTGGCGGCGGGGCATTGGGATCGGCCGGTGACAATACTTCTACTGGCTGGGGTGGCAAGGGGGCCGCCAACATCAGCCACACAGCCGGGTCTAGCTGTACCCACTGCACCGTTTCAGGCACGGCCGTTGGGGTGGGGGCGGCAGATTCCTGCACCAGAAACCACTCTTTCCCGGCCGGAACACAGGCTGTTGCACCAACCGTGATAGAAGGAATGTGGCAAATCGGCCGTTCTTCCAACCCTTCTGGGGCGACAAACTCAGTGGCCGGGGCTACCCCGTTTACCATCAGCACATCCAGCAGCCGATAGTTGCTATACACTGCCTGCAAATAGTCACTCCATAGCGGTGCGGCACCTGTCAGGCCAGAAATATCTACCATTTCGCTGTTATCGGTGTTGCCGCTCCACACCCCCACCACTAACCCAGGGGTATATCCCACTGTCCAGTTATCGCGGAAGTCGTTGGTGGTGCCAGTTTTAACGGCGGCGGGAAAGGGTAGGTTCAGCGGGTTGTTGCGCCCCATGGCGGCGGCGCGGGCTTCGTCGTCATCCAAAATATCGCTCATTAAAAAGGCCACGCGCGGGTCTACCACCTGGATGGATGGGGCGGGCTGGTACTCATACAACACCTCACCATTGCTCTTTTCCACTCGCAAAACGGCCGTTGGAGTGACCTGTGCCCCATGATTGGCAAAAACAGCATAGGCAGTCGTCAGTTCCAGTGGGGTCACTTCCCCGCCGCCCAGCGTGAGTGATAAACCATATTGGCTGGGGTCGTTGCCCCAGGTGCTAATGCCCATTTGGGCGGCAAACTCCATCAGGCGCGGCACACCAATATCTTGCAATACCAAAACCGCAGGCACGTTGTAACTATTTGCCAGGGCATTTCGCAGGCGAATAGGGCCGTGATAGCTGCGGTCATAGTTCAAAGGAATGTAGGTGGAACCATCAAACTGACCATATTTTGTGTTCACATCCCATAACACGTCGGCGGCTGTCCAGCGTGGCATCTCTTCACCCACCGGGGAAAGGGCGGCGGCGTAGGTGAGGGGTTTGATGGAGCTACCGGGTTGTTGGGCAGTGAGGGTGACGTTGACATGCCCATCTATGGTTTCGTTGTCGTAATCTACGCTGCCCAACATGGCTAAAATTTCGCCCGTTTCCGGTTTCATCGCCACCAGGGCTGCATTGGTCAGGTTGTGTTCGGGGCCAACGGCCGTTACATGTTGCCGTGCCAGTTGTTCAGCCAGCCGTTGGAAATCCAGGTCAATGGAGGTGGTCACACGCAACCCGCCATTTGCTACCACATCGGCCCCAAACTGGGCTTCGAGTAGTTGCCGTACATAAACGGCAAAATGGGGTGCCGCTAGAGAAACCTCTTGCGGGGCAAAACTGAGGGGTTCTTGATAAGCTGCTTCAATCTGTTCACGGGTGGCATACCCTTCGCTAACCATCAGATTTAACACCAGCCATTGCCGTTCTTTGGCGGCGGTGAAGTTGGTGAGGGGGTCAAGTTCGACCGGGCTTTGTGGCAAACCGGCCAACAGGGCGGATTCTGCCAGTGTCAGGTCGGGGGCTGATTTGCCAAAGTAGGTTTGCGCCGCCGCTTCAATGCCATAGGCCAGGTTGCCGTAGTAAATTTCGTTGAGGTACATTGCCAGGATTTCATCTTTGCTAAACTTGCGGTTCATCACCCAGGCCAGGGCAATTTCGCGGAACTTACGGTTGTAGGAAACGGCCGTTCGTTCCTCATACTCAAACGCCAGGTGGCGCACGATTTGTTGTGTAATGGTGCTACCCCCCACCGGCCGATCCTCCGGGTTGCGTAAATTGGCAATTAAAGCCGCAATCAAAGAAGGGGCATCCAGACCGATATTTTCATAAAATGTATCATCCTCCACCGCAATCGTGGCGTGAATCAGGTCAATGGGAATTTGTTCAATAGGAATGACGGTTCGTTTACCCTCGCCAAAAATCTCCCACAATAACTCCCCGTCCCGATCAAAAATGCGGGTTGTTTCAAAACTCTCTCGGTTTCGTGCCTGTTCCAGTTTTTGAATGCCTGCTTCAATTTCCTGGGAAAAATTCACATAAATCAAGGTTCCGGCAATGGTAACACCGGTGAAAATGAGCAGAGCCAGCAACAATAAACCGCCAATAAACACCCGCCCTAAACAGCCAAAACAGCCGCGCCGTTTCTCGGCCGGGGGTGGGGGTTGAAACAAATACTCAACAGGTCGTGTGGGTTGGTCGTACATCATTCCTCCTTACAAATCGTTCGCAGTTGCCACTTTAGTGGGTTTTGCTGGCTAAAACCAGAACTACAAACCTGTCAGGTAGTATAGGAGAAACGAAAGGGTGGTACTATGCGGCAAGATGACGGCTAGATGACGTAATGTGGGCGATTCAGACGTTTGAACCATTTCACTTTTTAACCAAACTTAAATGGTACAACCGCCAGGCATGGTAAAATAAGGGTGTGAGTTGTAAATCAAAACAGCGTTTTTATTGTGAGATTGGAGATTGGAGATTTGCAAATCTCTAATCTCCAATCTCTAATCCCCTTCAGCAGAATGTCAATTTATGGCCTTATGCAGTATATGTATATTTGAACGTCGGAAAGGAGTTAAAGATGAAAACTAGATGGATGCCTCTTTTTACTTTATTTTTTGCCCTGGTGTTTCTGGTGTTGGGTCTCATCAAACCTGTTTATGCCCAGTTAATTACCATCAATACCAACGACAACGCGATAGACCCTGGTTGGTCGGTAACGCCTGGTGCAACGGATCCAGCCCTGGATCACACAGCTCCCCCTTTGCCCCCTGCCCAGAACCCTATAGACATTATCAATATCTGGGCAGCACCAGATGCCAGTAACTGGTATTTCCGCATTGAAGTGAATCACACTTCACCTGTCCCATATAACACACAGCGACGGCTAGGGGTCTTTTTTGATTGTGATGATGATGGAAATACCAGAGAAGGTGGGACTGATTGGTTGGTAACTTACTTCCCTAATGGGGATATAGTAGAAATCCGCAATGCTGGCACATTGGGATCGCCAACAACTGTCGGAACGGCCGCCAGCGGGGAGCAAATTGCCAGTGGCCCGAATTTGGAATGGAGTGTCTCGAAGGCAACGCTGGCGGGTGCTCCTTTTAATTGTGGCAACGCGCAATCGGGGATTGTGCGGCTGGAGTTTGCGGGTATTCAAGGGGGTGGGGTACACGATGACATTTTAACTATTTTACGGTTTAACTCCCCAACGGCCGTTTCCCTACAATCCCTCACCGCTTCCCCGGCCGGTACCTGGCTCTCTGTTATCTCCCTCACCCTGGCTGGGCTGCTCCTGGTTGCTACCCTGGTGCTGCGTCGGCGCAAACACCAACCGGGTTAGTGGCGGTTTGTCGGCCGTAGCCTGTATGGAGATTAGAGATTGGAGATTAGAGATTGGCACATCTCCAATCTCCAATCTCCAATCTCAATCCCCCGCTTTACCCCCCAGACCCCCCTGGGGGTTTTTTGTTTCTTTTAGTTGTGTTACGATTGATTTTGCTGATTCATCGAACCTGAAACATGCCCTTTCACGTTTTACGTTTCACGCAAAGGAAACCTTATGCACCAAAAACGGCCGATTTTTCCCCTTCTTCTCCTCTTCCTCTTTTTACTGTGGGGTAGCCCCACCCCTGCCTTGCAAGCACAAACCTTCACCCCCACCATCAACCGCAATGAAGCGGTTATCAACTTTCCCAACGATGTCACCTTTCATCTGGAGGTAGACCCGGCCACCCCCATTGTGACGGCCGAACTTGCCTATGACGTACCCCAGTTTAGTTGCCTGGAATCGGCCGCCCATGTGCCGGTTGAAGTGAACGGCAGCCGCCTGGAGTGGCAATGGGTGATGATTCGCTCTGGCAACCCTCCCCCCGGCACCCAGCTGTGGTGGGAGTGGAGGCTGACAGATGCCAACGGCAACACCTACACCACCCCACGCCAGACTGCCCAACTGGAGGATGGCCGTTTTGATTGGCGAGCGGTGCAGGCAGAGGGCATTACCTTAAACTGGTACGAAGGTGATGAGGTCGGCCCCATGTTGCTGGAATCGGCCGTTGCCGGGCTTGACCGGCTGGAAAACGACATGGGGATTCAACTTAGCAGCGAAGTTCAATTTTTTATTTATGGCAATGCCACAGAGATGCGGGATGCGGTGTTGTATATTCAAGATTGGGCAGGTGGGGTGGCTTTTAGCGAATACAATACCATTCTCATGGGGGTGGAGCCGGGAATTGCCGCCAGTTGGGGTGTTCCCACAGTACGTCATGAATTGGCTCATCTGGTTATTGGGCAATTCGGCCGTAGTTGCCTGGGGGGCCGCCGCCCCACCTGGTTAGAAGAAGGGCTGGCGGTGTATGCGGAAGGCACGCCGCAAACGTATGTGTTGCAAGATATTGAAACCGGCATTCAAAATAACAGCTTTCAACCGCTCCGCAGCTTAAATGGGGCCTTCCCCGCCCATGGAGAAGCGGCAGGCATCGCCTATAGCCAGAGTTACAGCACTGTTGTTTTTTTGCTGGAAACGTATGGGCAGGAAAAAATGTCTGGTTTGCTGCTGGCTCTGGCCGAAGGGGCCACGTATGACGAGGCGTTGCAGCAGGTGTATGGGTTTAATGTAGATGGGTTGGAGTTGGCCTGGCGGGAGCATCTGGGGCTGGCAGCACGACAAATTCCCCCTACCCCCACCCCCATTTTGGCGGCCAACATTCCTACCATTGTGCCGTTTGGTGTGCCCAACAACGTCCCCACCCCGGAGTCGGCGGCGGCAACGGCCGTTCCCCTGGCTGCCGCCGAACCCGCCACAACCCCTGGCCCCTGCACATTGGGGTTAATTTTGCCGCTATTACTCGTTTTTTCCGCCTACCGCCCCCACAAACGCCACCGAGGAGCTAATCATGAGTGAGTTTCGAGTTTCACGTTTCACGTTTCACCTTTCACGTTTCACGTTTCACATTTCACGTTTTACGTTTCACGTTTCACGTTTCACGTTTCAGATTGGGAGGAAACGGCCGTTCTCCCCTCTCGCCTCCTCCTTCACCTTTCTCTTTTTCCTGGTTTTGTTGTCCTTAAGTTGCCGGTTGGGGGATGTCACCATTCCAACGGGAGATAATCCAACGGCCGATTTGGGCATAGACCGGGAAAACGCCATTGTGTTGGTAGATGGGCAGCCGCGTACCCTGGACCCGGCACAAACCCTCAGTGGGCCAGATGGGGCATTGGGACATATTTTTAGCGGGTTAGTGACCTTGGACACACAGCTACAAATTCAGCCCGATCTGGCAGCGGGCTGGTCAGTGAGTGAGGATGGGTTGGTGTATACCTTTTATTTAAGGAAAAATGCCCTATTCCATGACGGCCGTTCCGTCACCGCCCAGGATGTCATTTTCTCCTGGGAACGGGCTGCCAACCCCGCCACCGGCTCCAACACTGTGCAAACCTACCTGGGAGACATCGAAGGCATCCAGGCGGTCATCGAAGGGCAAACCGACCGCATTAGCGGGTTGCGGGCTGTAGATGACCATACGTTGCAGGTTCGCCTCACCGCCCCCATCGTTTATTTTCTGGCAAAACTGGCTTATCCAGTGGCCTTTGTGGTAGACCAGGCAAACGTTTCCCAGGCAGATTGGGAACACCAGGCCAATGGCACCGGCCCTTTTGTGTTGCAAACGTGGCAGGATGACGAAGTAATTGTATTACGCCGCTTCGACGCTTTTTACCGTCAGCCCGCCAATATCCAACACCTGGTTTTTCTGCTGGGGGCCGGGTTGCCGCTTTCGATGTATGAAACCAACGAAATTGACGTGGTAGGTATTGGTGGGGATACGTTGGAACGGGCACGCGACCCCAACAACCCGTTTTTTAACCAATTACAAACGGGGGTCAGTATGTGTACCTCGGTGATTGGCCTGAATACCCAAATCCCGCCCTTCGATAAGGTGCAGGTGCGCCAGGCGTTTAATTATGCCCTGGACAAACAGTTGTTGATTGATGTGTTTCTCAACGGCAATGGGTTGGTGGCAACGGGGCCACTGCCCCCTGGAATGCCTGGGTTTTCTGGTTCACACGCGGGTTATGCCTTTGACCCGGACAGGGCGCGGCAACTGTTAGCAGAGGCCGGGTATGCCAATCCAGCCGATTTTCCACCTGTCACCTATTACACATCGGGGTATGGGGAGGTGGGGGCCTTTGAAACGGCCGTTATCACCATGTGGCAAGAGAATTTAGGGGTCACAATTGAGCCGGTGGTGCTTGACCCCTTCCTTTATTATGATGAACTGTTCAGCGGCAACATCGGCAATATCTTCGATAGTGGCTGGTGCGCCGACTACCCCGACCCGCAAAACTTTCTCGATATTCTCTACCACTCTGGTTCGGTGCAAAACATTGGCAATTATGAAAACGCGGCGGTGGATGCCTTGCTGGAAACAGCCCGTGTGGAAACGGATGTAACACGACGTATGGGGTTGTATGGGGAGATTGAGCAGCAGTTGATTGAGGAGGCTCCGGTGGTGTTTGTCAATTATGGATTATCGGCCGTTTTGGTCAACCCCTCGGTACAAAATTACGTCCTCACCCCCATC
>CAZPEJ010000160.1:4877-9224 GCA_964585465.1 uncultured Ardenticatenaceae bacterium | reverse complement strand
TTGGGTTATGGGTCAGCCCCAGAACCACAATAGTTGCTCCCAACCGCCTCGCCCTATTAAACCCCAGGTAAAAGCGGTAAAACGAGAATTGCTAAGGTTCTACGGCCGAATGATAACCGGCAAGAATAACGAGGCCCCGCTATCAATAGCGGCTCGTAAGGCGGGCGGCCCGGCTACCAGGGGTTTTGCCCCATCACCGCCCAGTGGCAACATTGGTGGCCACCCTGTCACACTAAACGACTCCACATACTCGATAGTAAAGCGGCTGTTGACAACAGCATCTATCTCCACCTGAAACAGCCCAGGGCCGTTTAAGGTGATTTCTTCTGGTACAGTGCCATTGTTCGCGCTCAGAGCCACACGCGGCGCATTGGGATCGGTGAAGGGGGCAAAAACAGAGACATCCACATCGCCAAAAACAGGGGTAAAGGTGAAATCTACCGATTCTCCCGCCTGGAGTGGAATGCGGAAGATGACCACATCGTTCCGGTTCAAATCCACCGGATCACCGGAGATGAAGCTAATAACATCAAATCCGGGGGTGCTGGAAATGTTTCCATCGTTATCTTTTACCCAGACAAAGGCGTAAATGGTGCCCTGGCGGGCTGGCAGGTTGGCATCAATGATAAAGGTGTCTGGGCTTGTTGGCTCTGGCAATGGTTCAAAAACACAGGGCAAGGGAATCCATCGGCGCAAAACCGCGCTGTAGGTATAGTTGACGATACAGAAAGCGTTTAGGCCGCTGCCGCTATCGGTAGCAACAATTTTTACCTGCACGTCTTCAGAACTGGTGATGGGATCTGTGTCGTCAAAGGGGTCTTCGTCGCTAATAAAAACACCTGTGATGGTGGGTGGAGTTGTGTCGGGGGGCGCAGGACGGACTAAAACGCGGCGAACGGCCGTATTGTCATTCTCTTTGTCCTCAGGCAAATCCCCATCTGCATCCACTTCCACTGTTACCGAACCAAAGGTGACACCTGAACCGGCGGGAACATCCCAGCTTGTTGTGACTGTTGTCTGTCCAAAGTCCTGGGTAAACGCATCCAACGACAATGGCACATCAATGGTGGCCGGGCCGCTGACAGGGTTCAGGGTAAAACGCACCACCACCTCGGTAATGCCCAGGTCATCAGCCAGATTTTGCAAATCGGCCGTTGTGCCAAACAAGCTGATATTTGCCCCCACTGTCACCTGTGTCCCCCGAAAAACAGTCGGCGGGTCTACAAAAATATCATGCGCCGTCACGTACAAGTTTAAGGGGAACGCCGTTTCTGCATCCAGCGAACGCAAGAAACTTAACACATGCCCTTGATTCACCGTCGAAACCAGCGGGTCAGATTGATTGGGCGGCAAACCGGCCGTGCGGTGAGTCACATTTAACAACACACAATTTAACGTCTCGCACGCCCCATTGTGATAATAGGGTGGCACAGCGGCAATTCCCAACAACGAAGGGACATTGTAACCTTCCCCCTGACCATCTCCATTGTGATCGGTACCTAAAGCAATCAGCCCCCCGCTGGCAAATTCAGCTGCTCCGACATTATTGCCAATAAGGTTGCCCTGGCCCAACACACCCAGGTTAAACGAGCCAATATCCGCCAGAAAACGCCCCAAGAATTGAGTACCGATTACGTTCGGCGCACCTGCCTCAGTAAAAATCTCCGTCGCTGCTGGTGGTGAGGTGAAATCTTTGTGACTAACTGTCCACTTGCTGCCGCCGTGACACACATGGCAACCAGCCTGGAAAAATAGCCGTCTCCCTTGCGTCACCGAAACATCCGACAGACCGCCAGTTGCATTTCCACCCCCATTAACCAGTTCAGAAGTGGTTAAAGCTCCGTTGGGTGTACGAATAGCAAACCTTACCCACTCCTTCAAAGCATCCAACGCAGGCCAGGCAGTATTGCTACCCGGAAGTGTCACTGTTACCTGTGGTCGCCCGGCATTGGCAATCCCAAAAGCGTTGACTGTACCTGGAGCTACGTTAATATCCCCGGTATCCCCAATTAACAACCCGTGATTGGGGTCTAACACGGGTGGCGGCCCGGCCGAAATAGGGCCAGGGCCAGAAACATTGCGAATGTTCAGTTCAAAATCCTGTACTTCATCAAAAATAGCGGAATAGTTCAAAACCCGTTGGTCATCCGGGTTGTAAGGACTCCAGGTGCCATTCATAGGCACCGATTTACGCGGCCCGGCCCCAAACACCCAGATATTTCCGTCTGTCAGGCCATTAAAGTGGCAACTGGCGCAGTTTTGCCACCCTTCGCTGGAGAGACGATCTTCCAGTGAAACCGTCGCCCCACCGGGATTATCAAACAGCCCGCGTGAGGAGAAAAACATCTCTTTCCCCACATGCAATTGTTCATCCACCGTTCCGGCAACCGGCAGGGCGGTGGTTGGTACAACATCTACTACCGCGTCGCTATCCAGGTCTACAACGGAGACATTGCGGGAGATGTAGTTCATCACAAAGGCCCTGTTGTTGCCAGGGGCAATGTTGCGAATCACCATACCTAAAGGGTTTTTGCCTGCATTGGCCCCACTGGTGTTGGTGTTGTCGGGGTTGTTCAGGTCAATGTAACGGGTGGTATTGTCGTCTACCGTAAAAGCCAGGTCGCCATTCGCGTCTACTGCTACTTTAACTAACAGGTCGCTGCCTGCGGACACAATATAGGCATTGCCACTTCCACTTTGGGTGGTAAAGGCCATGGCCCAGGGGTTGGCAAAAAATAGCTTTTTCACGCCTGCTTCTGGTTCTCGTGCGCCCAGGTGCAGGTTGAGGAATTTGCTGGCACTGGCATCGGCAGGGGTGCCGGTGGCGGCGTTATCTATGACATTAACAAATGCCTGGGTATCTACGTTAAACTTTAGTGGGCCAGAGGGGGAAGCGGCGATGTTGGGCAAGAAGGCCTGGTTGCCGCGAATGACAATGCTTTGTAACTGATTAGGGTAAGCAAAGGTGGGATCGGGGATGGTATCGCCGTTTTTATCTATCAGGAATCCTGTATCCAGGGCTTCCAGGGTGATGGCGTTGGCAATGGTGGGCAGGCTGTTGAGGGTGGCGGGGATATTCAACTGGCAAACCACCCCTTCTTTGCCCAGGTCATCTCCTTGTACACCGCCATCAGTGGTGAAGGAGAGAAAACGGGTGACGTAGAGGCGGTCACTGTTGAGGGTGACGGCTAACCCACGCGGCTGGAAGTGACGGCCGATTTCATTACCAACATCACACAAACTGTCGCGTAAATCTACATTGCCAACAACGGCGCGGGTGTCGGTGCGAATCACGGTGATGGTGTCCTGGCCGCTATTCGCTACAAACACACGACTACCATCTGGCGAAGCTACCACATTCCAGGGTTCTGCCCCTGTTACCAACAAAAGGTCTTCAATAACGGCCGTTACACTGCTGGCACTGCTGTTCGTCACGTTAATGATGGTAATACCGTTATCTGCTGCATTGGCGATATACACCCGATATGCGGCCGGGTTGCTATCATTGGTATCTATTGCCACACTTTGTGGTTCGTCTCCCACATTAAACTTTGCGACCACCTGAGGATTTGTGTCCAGATTGCCGATCACTGACACACTATCATCGTCTGGGTTCACCACCCAAAGCAAATTTTTTAACACATCCATGGCAATAGGGCTGGAAGTAGTAGGTGTATCAAAATCCATCGGGGTTTGTGGGGCTGCCGGCGGCAACAACTCCAGCCCCTGTGCAACATTAAACAAAATACCCGAAAACAAAATCAATACCCCCAGAGTAGCCAACACCCCTGGGCCAGACATCCACCACTGACGATTTTGTGTCCAACTCATAAGAAACCTCCATTTTGTCCGAGTGAACGCCCAGAATTAAGTTCCTGAAGATTGCGGTAATCTCCAAGATTGCCGCAATCTAAACTACCAGGATATTTTTTGAACGTTCACTAACTACGACTGTAACGACTGATGTGTGAATAGGTATCTGCAAATGCAGATGGTTGTTACTCGTCGCCAAAGGGTGACTGTTTCTACTGAAACAAAAGTGACAGGCAACACAAACTGTGAGCCATTTAGGCTTTTGCGATTCAATGTAGAATGGGTTGCTCCAGTTTGACGACCCCCATAGCATAATAGAAATGGAACAAACTCTAACCCTCCTCAAGGGGGGTTTTAGGGAGGATAGAAGGTAGGAGGGGTTTACTGGCGAAAGAGAGGGAAGTTTTATGACGAAAGAGGGTATGTGCCTCTGTCATAAGGAAGTCATATGGTAGCTATAGCAGGGCTAAGTCTTTTATGAACAGCGCGAAAACGATTTCGCGGCTACGACTGTTCACATTTTGTATAGGGGTG
>CAZPEJ010000160.1:0-4777 GCA_964585465.1 uncultured Ardenticatenaceae bacterium | reverse complement strand
CGCGGCTACGACTGTTCACATTTTGTATAGGGGTGTTATGTTTGCCCATCACAGACACAAGAAGATTTAGGAATCTGGCTCTTTTTGCAGCAGATGAAGCAGGTGGGTGGTAAATTCTGGCACTTCCATCCCGGCCGCAGCAATAAAACGAGCGTCGGTGATGGCGGCTAAAACGCCCATCTCCTTTAAGACGCTGGTGGCACTGCCTGTTGCCACCAGAAAACCATCTTTGTTCACTGTATCATGAATCAGTTGGTGAACACGCGGATCTGCTAATAGGGAAATCGCACACCGTTTTTCGCCTGTCATCACAATTAATCGGCAGGTTGTATCGGCCGTTAACTGATCCAGAGAGCAGTCCGGGTGAATCACCACCCCATGCGTACTCACCACCGGGCCAGCTTGCAGCCCTACCAGCAATACCGGAAACCCTGCTTCACGAATTTGCCACAACAAATAGACTGCTGTAAATTCATCATAACCAGATGACAAGAGAATCAATGTTTTGGCACGATTAGAAGTCTGGAAACTTAACATCATAAACCCCCTATGCCCCCGGCCGGGGCGGTTACAAAACAAAACACCTGACAGATTAACGAACCTGTCAGGTGTTTGCCTCCCTTGCCAAACAGTTGAAACCCGGCTCCCCCCCCCATCCCAAACTGACGGATCCGCTATCCTGTTTCGCAAAACAAAGGTTTGTTGAACAGGAGTATCAACAATATAATGGTTTTTGTGAGCTAAAACCTGTTAAACTCCTGCGGGGTTTTGCGCGGATCAGAAAAATTTGGTGAAGTGGAGTATTTTTTATGAAAACGCCCCCCAATCTCCCATTTCTTAAAGACCTTAAGGTAAAAGTGCATGAAGCCTTAAAAGCCTGGCATGTTTCTACCGGTACACCTGATAATTTGTTAGAGAACCTGTCTTTGGTGCAAGTGGAACGTAAAGCAATGGCTCACCAGGAAAATGGTGCCCCCCGTCTGGCAACCAATAAGGTTTTGTTGGCTGGGATGCAAGAGCTGGCAATTGAGGATGCGGTGGGAGAGGAAATTTTACAACTTCGTTTTCCAGTGGGGTTACCCTTAAAAAAAGTGGCTCACAAGATCAATTTAAGTATAGACACAGTGAGCCGTTTGCAGCGTAAAGCGATTGAACGGCTGACTGCGATTCTTTATCGGCGGGAGGTGGGCAACCAGGAGAGCCAGGTGCGGGTGGCAGAGGCGCAACTGCTTCCTTCGTCTTATAAGGAGTTAATTGGGGCACAGGAGGCCAAGGCCCTATTGGTTACAAAGTTGACACAACCTGCCTTTCCCTGGGTGGTAACGATTACCGGGATTGGAGGAATTGGCAAAACGGCGTTAGCGGACGCGGTAACACGGGCTATTATTCGGCGGTTTTATTTTGACCAGGTGGTGTGGTTGCGAATGGAAGGGGTTGCTTTGAACGGCCGTTCCACCCCCGAAAGCCTCTACCATGTTCTAATTTACCAGTTGGCTGAACGGCTTTGCCCGGAGGGGGCTGCTGCCAAAACAATTCCTGAACTGTTGTTGCAATTACGGCAAATTTTGAAAAAACGGCCGTTTCTCATCATCATAGACAACCTGGAAAGTTTACACGACACCGCTTTCCTGTTGACCCATTTGAACGATTTAGCCAACCCCAGTAAATTTTTGCTCACCACCCGCACCCATTCAGCCGAAAAAACGGCCGTTTTTAACTACCCCCTCGACGAACTCTCCCGTTCCGATACCATCACCTTGTTACGTCAATACATTCAGGAAACGGGTGTCACCGGAGGAGCCACAGCCACCGAAGCAGACCTTCTTGCCATTTACTACATCGTTGGTGGCAACCCTCTAGCCTTAAAACTGGTCGTTGGTTTGTTAGATTTATTACCCCTTGCCAAAATCCTGGCCCATGTCCAACAAGGGCAAAAAGGTTCCGTAGATGAGATGTACCGCCACATCTACTGGCAAACCTGGAAAACCCTTAGCCAGGAAGCCCGCCACCTGCTCAAAATAATGCCCCTGGTGTCTGAAGAAGGAGAAGATGCTGATTATTTACAAACCCTTAGCGGCCTCTCGGAACTCCAACTTTGGCCCGTGTTGACAGAATTACGCAATCGCTCACTCATTGAGGTGCGTGGAACCTTGAATGAAAAACGGTACGGCATCCACCGCCTGACAGAAACCTTTCTCGATACCGAAATCATTCGTCTGTCCATAGATTAAACATGTCCTCCACACCGGATGCCCAATTTCTTCAGGGGCTTTACAACGGGTTAACCTACTGGCAGCAACAAACGCACCAATTAGACGATGCCACGATTCAGCAATTAGACAAAAGAAGGCACAGTCTGTATCGGGTGTTGCAAATTGGGCTGCTCTGGCCGGAGGCGTGGCAAAAAACGGCACAGGTGGTATTGCAAGCCTTCAATCTGGCAGAACGGCGCGGTTATTGGGAAGAGTGGCAGGTGTTGTTGCAACACCTGTTACATCATGGCCCAGAGACAGAACTCAGGCTGCGATTACAACTTCTCAGTCGGTTGGGGCAATTACAAACATTAAGCCAGAAACAAACAGAAGCCATTGCCACACACCAACAGGCAAAAGTGATAGCCGAAACATTAGGAGATGCCCACGCTCTGGCGGAGATTCATCACCATTTATTGCAAGATTACCGTGATAAATCCCAATTTGCCGAAGCAGAACAACATGGCCTGGCAGCTTTGGATTATTTTAGGCAACAACCCATTCCAGGTAAATGGCTGGCTGGGACGTTGCAACTGTTGGGCGTGGTGGCGCGGGAGCAAGGGCTGTTACAGTTGTCACAGGAACGACTGTCTCAAGCGGTTGGTATCTGGCGCACCTTGACAGATGGCACAGCTTTGGCACGGGCCTTAAGCGACAGTGCCAATACATTGAGGCAGGACGAACAGTATGAAGCTGCTTTGGTTTGTTTGAATGAAGCGGCCGAGTTGTTGGTTGCCACTGCTAATGAGTTTGATAAAACGATGGTGCAAATCAATCGGGGGGTGTTGTTTTATGAGTTGAAGCGGTGGGCCGAAGCAGAAGCGGCGTTTTTACAAGCCAACTCTTCTTATTTGCGCCAATCCAGTCATATCTTTTATCAGGCGTTGGTGGCGACAAATTTGGGGAATGTGTATTTGAAAATCGGCCGTTTCCCTGAAGCAGAAAGTCAGTTACAGGTTGCGTTGGCGCGATGGTTGCAAATCAAAGAGGAGGTTTCGCAAGCCAACGTGTTGGGAACATTGGGTGAACTGTATGGTGTGCAGCGCGAAACCAAAAAAGCCATAGCCCATTATGATGAAGCCATTGGTATCTTGGAAAAACGCCGCAATATCCCGCGGGCGCAAAAATTGTGGCAAAAGTTTCTCGAACAGCGACAAACCCTTAACGGGCAGGCGGGCGAAACAAACCCCAAAACGACAAACGGTGGTTGACGTACACATCTGTCAACCACCCTTATAGACTTCTCATGCTTTTAGCCAGTACAAACAGGTGCATTTGCCGGTTGACAATCCATTGGACGGGGTTGCGAAGGTGCACCCAACAGCAACCAAACGGTTAATGCAGACAGAACCAGGTATTGTAATTTTTGGGCCATGTGCTTAACGAGAACCTCCTTTGCGGTGAGGCTCGTTAGCTGCGGTACCTGGATTCGTTCATCCGCTGACGAATCCACTCATGAGACGCTTAACGGCTAATTGAGAGGATAGTGGAAAAACGAGAGAAAAACCTGACCTGATGTTGAAGAATTTCTGATCAATATGGTGTGGGTCTTTCAGATTTTGTAGGGTTTGCGGTGAAACGTGAACGCGCTCTGGTCACATTTTACGCCTCACGTTTCGTTGGTTGTCACCCCCCTGAGTTCCCAAAAAACCTGCGATGTTTGCCAGCCTGTTACGGCTATCTCATCACTTTTCCCCCGTCTACAGTGATGGTGCTGCCTGTGATGTAACGGCTGGCGGGTGAGCAGAGGAACAAAACTGCGTCGGCCACCTCTTCAGCCAGCCCCAACCGCCCTAGTGGTATTTCTTCTTGCCAGGTTGTCAACTGTTCCGGGTTTTCGCTCAACAGGCGGGACACTCTGGGTGTTTCGATGATACCAGGCAACACGGTGTTCACCCGAATGCCGTAGGCAGCAAATTCACGGGCACACTCGCGCGCAAACCCGACGATGCCTGCTTTGCTGGCACAGTAGGCTGCCCGGTTTGCCAGGGGGGTTTCGACACCTGCGGTGGAGGCGATATTGACGATGACACCGCCGCGTGTTTTGTTTTCGTCAGCCATCACCCGGCCGCATAATTGACTCATCATAAATGTGCCTTTGAGGTTGACATCTATGCACCGGTTCCACTCCCATTCATCTAACTTCAAAATGGTGGAAACGGGTTCAACAGCGGCGTTATTGATTAAAATGTCCAGTTGCCCCCATTTGGCGCGGGTGGTTTCTATCAGGTGGACACATTGAAATTTATTGGAAATATCGGCCGTTATGCCAATAGCCTGTCCGTTACTGCTTTCAATTTCTGCCACCACTCGCTCGACTTTATCGGGGTTGATGTCGTTAACAGCCACACACGCCCCGGCCGCCGCCAAACTTCTGGCAATGGCTGCCCCAATCCCTTGCCCGCCTCCGGTGACAATGGCGATTTTGTTGCTCAGATCGAACTTCACACATACCTCCGTAAAAATTCTGGTACTCACAAAGGGCATAAACTGACATTTTCATTGAGATTGGAGATGAGAGATTG
>CAZPEJ010000159.1:0-9244 GCA_964585465.1 uncultured Ardenticatenaceae bacterium | reverse complement strand
TGAATCGCTCCTAGCTTGCTACACGCAAAAAAGGCATCCAGATGTTCCACCCCATCCCGCGCCAAAATTGCCACCCGGTCGGCAAAACCAACAGCGGCAACCGTGTGCAACCAGTTTGCCAGCCGATTAGCCCGGTTGTTGAGTTGAGCATAGGTAAACCGCAAAGTTGGCTGTTTGCCTGTGTCTGTAATGGCAACTTTGTCGGGGGAATAAACGGCCCGCCGCCCCAGATAATCACCAATGTACATTTACCTTCCCCCATCGCCACACGGTACAGGCCATCGAAACACCGCCCCCACTGGCAATAAACAACACGTTATCCCCCGTTTTAGGGCCACACCCTTGTATCAGGGCATCATCCAGAGCCATGGGAATGCAAGCCGAGCCGGTGTAACCCCATTTGTCCATCACCCAATGGGTCTTCTCTATCGGCTGCTGCAATTGCGCCATGACGGATTTAATGGTATTCAGGTTGAGTTGGGTAAAAAGGTAAAAGTGGATGTCGTCCAGGGTGAGGCCCGCTTTTTCGGCCGTTTCCTGCATTAGCGGCGGCCAGTTCTCCGAGTTGAAAGTGGCGGGGAATTTACGCACAAATTGGACACGGGGACGGCCGTTATTCACCCCCGCCGCAGCCACCGGACAGGCCACTCCACCGGCATAAATGCCCAGGGCATCATAATACTCCCCACGAGTGAGCCGTGTTCCAGCTAAAAAACCAGGCGTTTCCCCCACCCCTAACACCACCGCCCCGGCCCCATCCGCAAACAGCGTACAGGTAGTATGGTCGGTGTAATCTATAAAACGGCTCATCCCATACGCCCCGACCACCAGGGCATAGTTTAACCCCTCATCACTTTGCAGCAGGCGAGCAGCCGTGTCCATTGCCGTCACCCAACCGGCGCAGGCACAGTTCAGGTCAAAAGCCCCGGCATTTACCGCCCCAATTTTGTGTTGCAACACAACGGCCGTTGCCGGGCTTAGATAATCGGGTGTATCCGTAGCCACAATAATCAGACTTACATCAGCAGCTTGAATACCGGCCCGTTGAATCGCTTGTTGAGCCGCATAAACACACAAATCGCTGGTCGTCTGGTCATCTGCCATCACATGCCGTTCCCGAATACCCACCTGCTGCACCAACCAATCGCTGACATTGCGCTGGAGCAGGGTGTCAAAATAAGCATTGGACAGCACCTTTTCAGGCACATACCGCCCAGTGCTAAGGATCTGGGCAAAACGGCTCATTTATTTGATTTCAAAACTATGGGTCAGGTTCGCTACACAGCGAATGGTGGCCGCCACCGAACAATACTTTTCTTCCGACAGGGTAATAGCTCTTTCAACTTTTTGGGCATCCAGATCATCCCCCGAAGCGGTGTAATGCAGGTGAATGTCGGTAAATTGATAAGGGGGGTCGGGCTGCTGTTTGGCTTCAACAGAAACATAGAGATTGGTCAATTTTTGCCGTTGGCGGCGCAAAATCATCACCACATCATAGGAAGAACAAGAGGCCAGACTGAGCAGCAGCAAGTCAGAAGGTTTTATGGCTTTCCACTCCTGCCAGTTGGGGTCATCCGCAGGCCAGGAGCCAGACATCACCACATGCCCAAAAGAGTCCCGGCCGATAAATAGTTGACTATCTTCACCCGTCCATTTTAAGGCAACATTACTCATACTTATTGGGCAGGGCCGCCGAAACGGCAGCCCTACAGGTTCAGGTTTCGTGACAAACAGTGCCATTGGCGTTGCCGTTGGCATCAAAACATTGGCAGTATTGCACCGTATCCTGTTGTTTCCCCTCCCACACCCAATAAACCACAGTGGTGCGGGAACATTCAGTTTGCCCCGACACGCGGCGTGTCCACTGGAAACCCACACCATCTGCTTCCTCCTCACGCACCAGGAACAGGCGCAGGTGGTTTTGGGGGGTGCTGCCAAATTGTAATTCGCCTCGTGCCCCCAGCACAAACATAACGATGGGCAGGCTCATCACAATCAGCCAGAGAAACACAATGAAGGTATACAGGATACGGCGCAACCAAACTTTCATTGCTCAAGTTTCCGCTCAATTACAATCCGTTTTGCATCGCTTTCAGGTACATATCGGTGGTGTACTGTTTTAACATGCGGCGGGTGCTGAATTTGGCGGTGTTGGAGCGCATAGCTTCGCGCATGACTTCTGTCCAACCTCGCGGCACGTTGTCCCGGTCACGATTGTAAAATAGGGGAACGATTTCATCTTCCAGGAGTTGGTAGATGGTTTGGGCATCATAATGATCCTGGTCGTCGGGATTCGGCAGTTCTGCGTGGTCGCCAATTGCCCATCCGTTGGCCCCGTTGTACCCCTCTACCCACCAACCATCCAGGACGCTAAAGTTAGGTACACCATTCAGAGAGGCTTTCATGCCGCTGGTGCCACTGGCCTCGCGGGGGCGGCGGGGGGTGTTGAGCCACAGGTCCACCCCTTGCACCAGGTAGCGGGCCATGTGCATGTCGTAATCTTCGATAAAGGCCACCCGCCCTCCCAGGTGGTTGTGTTTTGCCAGGTTGTACACATATTGAATGAGGGATTTGCCGGGGTCATCGGCCGGGTGGGCCTTGCCTGCAAAAACAAGCTGAATGGGGCGGTAAGGGTCGAGCAACATGCGGCGCAGCCGTTCGATGTCGCGGAAGATCAGGGTGGCGCGTTTGTAGGTGGCAAAACGGCGGGCAAAACCAATGGTGAGGGCATCGGGATCGAGCAGGGTGCCGCTGGTGAGTACCTGGGTGGGGTCGTGACGGCCGTCTACCCAACGCCGCCGCACTCGTTCGCGCAGGTAAGCCATCAATTTACGTTTCAAGGTAAGGTGTAGTTCCCACAGTTCAGCATCGGGGACATCTGTCATATGCTCCCACACGGTGGGGTCGTCTTGTCGCTCTAGCCAATCTGGCCCCAGGTATTTGGTGAGCAGTTGGTGGAGTTCGCTGGAAATCCAGGTTGGGACGTGAACCCCGTTGGTAACGGCCGAAATCGGGACTTCTTCTACCGGTTTGCTAGGCCACACCTCCTGCCACATCTTACGCGACACTTCCCCGTGCAACTTGCTCACCCCGTTGGCCTGGCCGGAGCCGTGCAGGGCTAGAACCGTCATGTTAAAGGCCATACCCCAACCTTCTTCGTGCCCGCCCAGGCTGAGAAACTGTTCGCGGCTGATGCCCATTTCGTCCCAGAAGCCGTTGAAATAATGTTCTACAACCTGGAAACCAAACGCATCATGCCCGGCCGGTACGGGGGTGTGGGTGGTGAAGACAGAGTGAGCACGAACGGCCGTTAACGCGTCGGCAAAACTCATTCCACCAACTACCCGTTCCCGAATACACTCCAACAGCAGAAAGGCTGAATGACCTTCATTCATGTGCCAGACGGCTGGCTGAATCCCCAATGTTCGTAACACCCGCACCCCGCCAACACCTAACATAATCTCCTGGCGAATGCGTGTTTCGCTGTCGCCAGAGTAGAGCCGGGCCGATAGTTCCCGATCCCAGGGGGCATTTTCATCTACATCCGTATCCAACAAATAAAGCGGAATACTGCCAATTCGCACCTGCCACACCCGCGCATGTACCTGTCGCCCGCCCATGCCCACACTCACGCGCACCTCTTGTCCATCCTTGTGCAACACCTTAACTGGGGCCACACTGATGTCAATTTGCTGATAGGTGGCTTCCTGCCAGCCATGCGACGGAATGCGCTGGCGAAAATATCCTTGAGGGTACATAAACCCAATCCCCACAAACGGCAAACCCAAATCGCTGGCTTCTTTGGCATGATCGCCAGAGAGAATACCTAACCCACCAGAGTAGATGGGTAACGAGCTATGGATGCCAAATTCAAAGGAGAAGTAAGCGATGGTTTTGTCTTGTAACTGGGGGTAGGTGGTTTGGAACCAGGTGTTGGTGTTTTTCATGGCCCGGTCAAACTGCATCATCACCTTGTTGTATTGCCGCACAAAGGCGGCATCCTGGGAAACGGCTAACAGTTTGTCGTGGTTTATCTCTTGTAACATTTGCACCGGGTTGTGCAGGGTGCTACGCCACAAAGGGTAATCGAGTCGGCGGAAAAGGGCACGCGCTTCGGGTGTCCAGCTCCACCACATATTTTGGGAAAGTTCCCCTAAACGGTTTATTTTTTCTGGTAATTTTTCATGTAAAGATGTCATTTGTTCCTCATCAGGTAGTTGATGTATCAACTATTTGTGGCGAATTATATCATGTTTTGCCAAAAGCGCGTATAGCTTTTAGTAGGGGGTGGCTCATAGGGTGAAGATGGTTTTGGGGGGAATCGGCCGTTTTGCCCGTTCAATGGCTAAGGTGGCAATTTCATTGACACACCACTCAAACTGGCTGTCATTCATGAGGGATTTGTCCATCACCGGGGCCGGGTTGGTGCAGTTGATCACAAAAAGCTGGTCTTCTTTAATAACAAATTCCACCATGTTCACGTCGTAACCATAAGCGGTTGTGAGGGCGATAGCGTGTTTGACAACAGATTCGCCCAGTTTGGTGTGTGGTGTGAGAATGTCGGGCAGATAACGGCCGTCTTTCAGCGCGTATTGCAGGGTCAACACCTTCTCCTGCCCCACCACAAAGCAGTGAATATGGGTATCGGACTCAATAATCTCCTGCAACACCATCGTTTGGGGGCCGCTATCATCATAATACTGGATCAATTCATCCACGTTATGCACCCGATACACTTTGCCCCGCCCCACGCTATGGGCATCCTTAAAAATCGCTGGCACCCCCACATAATCAATAATTCCTTGCCAATCCATGGGGTATTTAAGGTTGCGAAAACTTTGTGTCACCACTTCTTTGTCAATTCGTTTGTTGGGCAAAATAACGGTGCGTGGGCCATCCAGCCCCAACCGGTTGATGATGTAAGTGCCCAAGAATTTGTCGTCGGCTGACCAGGTAAAGGGGTTGTTGATGATGACACAACCTTGCAGAGCTGCGTATTTGAGATAGGCGCGGTAGTAGGGAATGACGTGGGATTTGCGGTCAACGATAACTAAGTAGGGGCAAGATTCATTCATAAAGGTGCCGCCCAACTGAACAAGTTCGGCCGTTATGCCTTCTTCACGCCGATTCACTTCATCCACAAAAGCAGCAGGCCAATCCCATTCCCGACCAATCACCAGACCTATACGTTTCGGTTCATCCTGGCTCATGTTATCTCTCCTCTTAAGGTGTGTAACTCTACCCTGCTTAAACTATACCCCAAGTGTGGCTGCTTGCCGACAGTTTTGGTATATTCTTTGTAAGAATACAGAAGCACACAGTTTCGCAGAGGGTAGGCAGAGATACAGAGGGTTTTGGCTCTTTGGGAACTCAGGGGGTTGATAACCAGTGAAACGTGAAACGTAAAACGTGACCTGAGAGATTTCACGTTTCACGGCGAACGCCACAAAACCCAAAAGAGCCGTTAATTCCAATAATATCCCCTATCCTTTGTTCATAACTGTGCAAACAAAGACAACAATGACCATCCAATCCATTGATTTGGCCGAATTGGTGCGGCAACAAGAAAGTCTGCGAGAAGTTATTGAGTCCATCAGTAGCGAGTTGGCATTACGGCCGTTGCTCACCCAAATTGTGCGCCACGCCTGTGAACTACTCAATGCAGATCGTGGCTCCATTGGGCTGGTAGACGAAAGCCGCCATGTGATTCGCACCGAAGCCGTTCACCAGATGCCCGCCGATGAAATGGGAGCCGAAATGCAGCCAGGGGTTGGGCTGGCCGGGCGGGTGTTGCTCACCCGGCAGCCAGTGATCCTGAATCGGTATGGTGATGTGGATAAACCCACGCAGTTGACCATTTTGGATGATGCAGTGATTGGGTTGCCACTCTTCTGGCGCGACCGGATGATTGGTTTTTTTGGGGTGGGGGCCGCTCCGCCGCGCCAGTTTAGCGACCAGGATATTGAAAAACTGGCCCTATTTGGGCGCCATGCGGCCATCGCCATCGAAAATGCGCGGCTGTTTAGTGGAATGCAGCAGGCGTTGAGCGAAACACAATTGCTCTATGAAACAAGTCGGCGCATCAGTACGGCCGTTGACATTGAAGCCGTGATTGCTGCCTATCTGGAGCATGTTGCCACTCGTGGGCGGTATGCCTGCACGGTGGTGTTGTATGAGTTTAATGAACAGGAGGAACGAACGGCCGTTTTAATGCGCGGGCGGTGGTCACCAGACGAAGGGCTGCGGCTGACCCAGTTACGTTTTCCCTACACCAAAGACGCACTCGATCCGCCGTTGGATGCTGGCGAAACAGTGACCATCAGCGATGTAGAAACAGACCCGCGCTGCTCGCCAACCTTGCGACAACTGCAACGAGATTCCCAACGGCCTGCTTTGACTTTCATACCTTTGATGGTTTCCGGGCATCGCATTGGGTTGGTAATTTTGAGTTATACGGCCGTTCATCAGTGGCAGGCGGCAGAATTACGGCCGTATGAAACCACTGCCGCCCAACTAGCCACCGCCATCAACACCCGGCAGCAGCAGCTTCTTCTTTATGAAAGTGACCGCCAGGTAGCTATCTTACGCGAACGGCAACGCCTGGCACGCGAACTACACGACTCGGTGACACAGTTGATTTTTAGCATGACGTTAATTGCCCAATCTATTGCCCCTGCCTGGCAACGCGACCCGGCCGAAGGACGGCAACGTATCAATCGGTTGTTGGAGTTGAGTCAAAACGCCCTGGCCGAAATGCGGGCCTTGCTATTTGAGCTTCGCTCTGCTGAGTCAGCAGTACCAACAGAAGAAATATCGGCCGTTGTGCCGGGCATCGTTCGGGTACAACGTGATGGCTTAAAATTGGCCCTGGAAAAACATATTGCCACCATTTCCCGCTACGGCCCGGCCATCACCTTCCAGGCAGTTAATTACCAGTCTCAGCCACTAGAACATGAGATTGCCCTCTACCGCATCACCCAAGAGGCACTCAACAATGTGGTGAAACACGCTCACGCCCACCAGGTGACCATTGAACTTTGCCCCAGCAACAAAGAAGTGGATTTATGGATCCATGATGATGGACAAGGATTTGACCTGCGAACTGCCCGGCAAAAAGAGGGGCCAAACGGCCGTTCAGGGGGTTTTGGCCTAAAAACGATGCAAGAGCGAGCCGAAGCCTTAGGGGGTCAAGTACATATCCTTTCCGCAGACGGCCAGGGAACAACTATCCATGTCGTCTTACCCACACCCGAACAACAAACCCAGTGAGTTAGACCCGACAGGTTTGGCAAACCTGTCAGGTCTAAAACCAACCGACAGGAAGAGAGCATGAACCCAATTCGAGTTTTAGTTGTAGATGATCACCACATTGTGCGGGAAGGTCTGACCATGTTATTGTCGGAAGAACAAGACGTGGTGGTGGTGGGTGAAGCGGCGAATGGGGCAGAAGCAATTGCAAAAACGGCCGAAACCACCCCTGATGTCATCCTGATGGATCTCGTGATGCCCGAAATGGACGGCATTGCCGCCACCCAAACCATTTGCAAACAGTACCCCCGCTGCCGGGTACTGGTCTTAACCAGTTTTGCCGAAGACCAAAAAGTGCGTGATGCCATTCAGGCCGGGGCGATTGGTTATCTGCTCAAAGACATCCTCAAACCCGACCTGCTGAAAGCCATCCACACCGCCTCTGTCGGCGAACCCACCCTGCACCCAGAAGCCCAACGGCTGCTCATGCGCCAGGTGGCTGTGCCCAAACCCATTTCCCTGTTAGATATGCTCACCAGCCGGGAACTGGATGTTTTGCGGTTAATTGCGCGTGGGCAAAGCAACAAAGAAATTGCCGCCACCTTGTACCTCACCGAAGGCACGGTAAAAGGGTATGTCAGTGCCATTTTGGCAAAACTGGAGGTAGCAGACCGTACTCAGGCGGCTTTGTATGCGGTAAAACATGGATTGGAGTAAATGTAAAATGTGAAGCGTGAAATGGCGGAGGCAGCCCTTTTCTTCTGTCAGCCGAGAATCCTATCCAAAGATAGGTTTATTGGTGGGGGGTTTGGGTTATCCTACTGCCATTATGGATTCCCAAAGATACCGCGTCCTCCTTGTAGATGATGTCCCGGCTGTATGCGAAGCATTACGTTGGGCATTTGAAGATACACCAGACCTCGAAGTCGTCGGCGAGGCGCATGATGGGTTAGAAGCTATCCAGGCAACGGCCGATTTGACACCTGATGTATTGATTTTGGATATTGAGTTGCCTCGTTTAGATGGGTTTTCTGTTGCACAATCTGTTAAACAATTACAAACACCCCCCCTGGTCGTTTTTCTGACCGTGCATGGCGATTTATCCAGCCGCCGCCGCGCAGAATTAGCCGGTGGTGATGGTTTTGTAGAAAAAGGAATTGGCTGGACGGGGTTAATTGCCCAGATTAGAGAGTTATTGCTGGCACATCACAATCTTATGGCATGAACAAAGTGTATCAGAAGAAACTCCTTTGGCAGACAGGAAATGGGGAAGAAACCAACCACAGGTTTTTTGCCCTTTTTTTGCATTCCGCCGAGTTTGCCTGGCCGTTGGTGGCGGCGGGTTTGCCCTTTCTGGTTTATTTGTTGACCTTAGCCCCAACAGTTTACGGTCTGGACAGTGCCGAACTGACCACCGGGGCTTATTTATTGGGCATTGTTCACGCCCCTGGTTCTCCGTTGTACTTGTTGATAGGCCATTTGTTTACCTATTTGCCAGTGGGGGATGTGGGGTATCGGCTCAATTTAATGTCGGCGGTGGTATCGGCGGGAACGGCCGTTTGTCTCTATCACTTCCTCTATACCCTCACCCATCACCGGCTGGCCTCCCTCTGTGCCGTCTGGTTACTCGCTTTCAGCTACTACTTTTGGACCATCTCGCTGGTGGCAGAACTTTATGCCCTGCAAGCCCTTTCGCTCATTCTGCTGCTCTGGCTGGTGTGGCAATGGCAACAAGAAGGCAAATCGTGGCAACTATACGGGTTTGCTCTCTTGTTTGGCCTCAGTCTGGGGAATCATCTCTCCATGATTTTGCTGGCACCTGGTTTTGCCCTGTTATTGCTTCTCCCCTTGCGCCCCAAGAGAGGTGGGTCGTCTGCCAAATTACCATATGGTCGTTGGATAACGGCCGTTTCCCTCTTTTTCCTCGGCCTTTCCATCTACCTCTACCTCCCCTGGCGACACCTGGCCGACACCCCTATGAACTACGCCCGCGATT
>CAZPEJ010000158.1:0-9247 GCA_964585465.1 uncultured Ardenticatenaceae bacterium | reverse complement strand
GCCCGGCTTTATCATTCCCCAGGCCATTGCCGTTTTTATCAACGGGGGTAAACAGAGTTACTACAACGATTACACAGACGAATTTCACGGCCCCAACTCCCCATTCCCGATTCTTTCAGAGACCATCTTAGTGAATGAGGTCATCCCGTTTATAGATAGCAACTTCCGCACCATTGCTTCCAGAGATGGGCGCGGCCTGGAAGGGCTTTCGATGGGGGCGCGTGGCTCCTTCAAACTGGTGCTTAAACATCCAGACATGTTTTGTTCCGCTATTGCTTATGGTGGAGCCACTTATGAAGAAGGGCAAAGCGGCACCTTTTATACTGGCCCTTTCCAGTTGGAAGACCGGCTTTCTTACATCATTCAGACCAATGCTCCCCAGGCGATTCAATACAACGTTTGGTTACGTGTTGCGGTGGGGGATATGGATTATGGGCAACAAACGGGAAACGCTTTGTTGCATGACCAGTTGGTGGCAGCCAACATTCCCCACGAGTATGACCCGGCCATTCCCAACACAGTCCACAACCTGACCCAATACTATGCCGCGACGGGTGCGTATGGCCTGGATTTTCATCGGCGTTGTTTCGAGGCGGCGGCTGGCAGCCCCACGCCCACCCCTACCAGCACCGCCGCATCACCCTCTGCTACCCCAACTGCCACCCCTACATCCACAAACACACCCACCAATACACCAACCCCTACATTTACCGCCACTCCCACATTTACCGCCACACCCACCTCTGCAAACACAGCCACCCCTTCTGCTACTCACACAGCGGTGGCTACGGATACACCCTCGCCCACGTTTACTCCACCGCCAACCCAGACCCCCACACCAACGGCTACGGCCGTTAATCCACAAACAAGTGGTTGGGTTTCTCCCGGTTTGGAAGCAGTTGGCCCTGGCGGAGATGGCAACGGGTTTGAATTGTCTGCCACCTCTGCTTTGAGCGATGATGGGGTGTTTGCTCAGGATGAAAATAGCGGTAGTGGCAGCAGTACCTCCTGTACCAGTTCACAGCGCGATAGCCACGATTTTTACGATTTTGAGTTTGGTATTCCAGAAACGGCCGTTATTACGGGTATTCAAGTACGGGTGAATGGGTTGGTAGATGCCACCATTGGAGCTCCAAAAACGTGTATCCGATTATCCTGGGATGGTGGTCTTACCTGGAGCACGGTTCGGTCGTCCCAATACCGCAATACGGCCGAAAACACCCTCACACTTGGCACCACCACCTATTTGTGGGGACATGCCTGGAACCCGGCGGAGTTGACCAGTAAAAATTTTCGGGTGCGGGTGATCAATGTATCCAGCGACACATTACGCGACTTTTCACTGGATTGGGTAGGGGTACAACTCTATTATCAACCGTAAAACATATCTTGTCAGACATGCGATGCCTCAAAACGGCCGTTATCTTGAAGAAAAGGCCCGTCAAGACATCGCATGTCTAAAAAAACGTATCACGGGAAGGGAAAAGCAGTGGTTTCTGGAATGACGTAGAGAGCCACAAACACCATAACGGCCGCTAATAACAACGTCAACTGCATCGGCCGATCTCGCAACAAAATTTCCTCTGGGGCACCCCCCTCGTGACGGACATGAATCAAATAGAGATACCGGAAAATACCGTACAAAACAAACGGAATTGTCAGCATCATGGCATGGTTAGCTGGTAAACCTTCGGCCAGAAAGGTGTATAAACTGTAGGAAACAATTGCACTGGTCGTGACAATGCTCAACAGGCGGTCAATCAGGTCGAGGTTATACTCCTTCAAAATGGCCCGGTGACTATCGGCATTATCGCCCAACAAAATCAACTCGTGCCGCCGTTTGCCCAAAGCCATAAAAAGGGCCAGAAAGCCGCCAAAAACGTAGAGCCAGGGGGAAAAACGCTGCACCTCAATCACCGTGACCCCGGCCGCTAACCGCAACACAAACCCGGCCGCCACAATGGAAACATCCAGCAACACCACATTCTTCAACCAAAAGGTGTAGGCAATCTGCATCACCAGATAAACCAGCAGCACCAGACCAAAATTGAGAGAGAGCCACAACCCGGCCGTCAGACTGCCCAGGGCAAACAAAACGGCCGCTACCTGGGCAATGCGAGGAGAGAGTTGACCAGAGGGTAACGGCCGTTTCCGCTTCGTCGGGTGTTGCCGGTCACTCTCAATATCTGTCAGATCATTCATCAAATAAACAGCACTAGACATCAAACACAACAGCAAAAACGCCGCCACCGTATGCCAGACACTGGTAAAATCAATCAATTTTCGGTCAAAAAAGAGAGGAATAAAAACAAAGCCATTTTTCGGCCATTGGCGTGGCCGCATTGTTTTCAGTAACGCTTTCAGCACCTTGTGATCCTCCAATTGGAAATCATAGACTTTCGTTTCTATCACGAATAGGTGGATAAGACCACTTTCATTTGAGGTAAACCCACAGAGGGAATAAACGGACATTTTCAACCAGATTAGAGATTAGAAATTGGAGATTGGCAAATTTCTAACCTCCTTCCGCAGAATGCCAATTTATGACCTTGTGCAGTATAGTCGAAAAAACAGCCCAAGAGGTCACGCCAATAAAAAAACAGATGTAACGATTCACTGCAAAGGCGCAAAGAGCGCAAAGAAAAGAGAAACCTTTGTGTTCTTTGCGGTTAAATTCCAAAGAGGCTGAACAGTTACAAAATAGGTATTTATGGCAGGTGGAGCAGAGAAACGGCAAAACGACGTGGAACGTGTTATCAGGTTGCGGCAGCCTAGCAGGCTGCCGCAACCTTCCTTAAAAGCGTGTTAATTACACACGGAAGCCGTATTATTCCAGAACCAGTTGTAAGCGTAATAAGGTGAAACGTGGCTGGTTTGCACCCGAATAGCTATACGCGAACTCCCGACCAGATTGGCTGGGATGTTGAAATTAGAAGTAATGGTGCCGCCAGAGCCGGAGTTAAACGTGGCAACGGCCGTTCCCCCAACCCCTTGTGTTCCCATCGCCCCCATCATCACCGTAAAATCCTGATTCGCCGGGAAGTTATTGGTAACAATGGTCACAGTTTGGTCTTTGGTCACAGCACACACCTTAAAAGTAGGAATCCCACTATACCCGGTTGGTGGGGGAGGTGTTGGCGTAGGGGGAGGTGTCGGAGTCGGGGGTGGGGTGACATTGGCGGTAGCGTTATAAAACCAGTTATAGGCGTAAAACGGATTGGTTTGGCTGGTTTGTGTCCGAATGGCAATCTGGTTTTGCCCCTTCAGGTCGGCAGGAATGGCAAAAGTTTGTGACACTGTGCCCCCATTGCCAGAATTTAACGTTCCCACCACAATGCCGTTTATCCCTTTGGTGCCCATACGCCCCATCGTTACTGTAAAAGCATACCCGGCCGGAAAATTGTTGGTTTCAATCGTCACACTTTCATCCACCTTCACCTGCGTAATACGAAAGGTGGGAATGCCACTGTATTGGGCAGCCCGTTCATATTGGCCCACGTTCCCTTTTGGCAAAGCACTGGCAGTTGCCACCAGCAGCACAACCGAGAGCAAAACAGCCAAGACCACAGCCAGGAAAAGTTTACGCAGGGAGGCCCAGGGAAAAGAACGATTTCTTTTTACCAGTTGTAAATTGGACATAGATACCTCCTACACGAATGGAAAATAAGGTAGATAAGGGTATTATAATCGAAAACAAAGCGGTAATTCTATAGAACGGCCGTTCCCACAAATATGCAATAAAGTTTAATGTCAGACACCACCTGCCTTAACAGTGCCAAAACAAAAAAACCTCAGAGGTTCCCTGAGGTTTTAATACCATAACAGCCGGGTTTCAGTGAAACGCAGCTGCCTATTTTGTCATAACACCCCTATTGCATTGGGTATTTTTCAATCACAATAATGCCCTTATCCGCCCCACTAGCAATACATTGAGTCGGTGTAATGCGATACTGTTTCCCATCACTACCCCAGGCACAGGCCGCCCGCAAAACCCCCACCGCCAAATGGCAAACGGGTTGATCCGATTTGCGCCCGGCACACATAGGGCAACGCTCAATCACCCAACGCCACTCCTTTTCATTCTCTTCCAACAGCACCACCTGATCACTCACTGTGTTAAAAAACTTCTGGAAAAAGCCCAACCCAATGCTGATACGTTTTTCCAGCGAGCCGATCTTCATGGCTACCTGGGCCGCCTTAGCCACCGTGTCAAAACGGCTCAAACCATCGTTAAACGACTGCTCGCCAGCACGGGTAGCAAACACACGCGCCCCCCGATTGCCATACATATCCCAGAAAGCTTGCTGCAACTTCCCAAACCTGGTAAAAGTGAACTCCTTCTTCATGTTGTCAGGTGGGTAATTGTCAATCAAGTCCGACATGCTGGTCATATTTAACAAGGCTGCGACACCCGGTTTACCGACAATTTCTTCGGCCGAGGTTAACACAATTCGTGCCCATCTATTGGGGTAATAGAGTTCATCATTGCTCATGGTTTCCTCCAACTACTTCATTCTTTCACGAAACACAGCGCGATGACGATTTTATACAAGGTGGGAAAACCACTCAAGTGTAACTCCGTCTCTCTTACTGAAATGACATTATTTTTTACTGATTATTCAGACATGCCATGTCTTGATTTCTGGTTGTTGACAAAAACGTATCTTAAAAACACTGCATGTCCCCAGAAAGATTACATTCTTTATTTGAACAACAGCACCCCTTAATTATAGCGGATACTTTTCGACACTCACAACCCATTGTGTACTGCATAAGGTCATAAATTGACATTCTGCTGAAGGAGATTAGAAATTGGAGATTAGAGATTGGCAAATCTCTAATCCCTAATCTCCAATCTCACAATAAAAATGTCAGTTTATGCCCTCTGTGAGTATATCTGATCCTGGTTAATGTGCCTAAACCAGTTTTCCGGTAACAAATCGGCGGGCAGTTTCGGCCAAAATGGCGGCTCCTAACGGCAAAACGGCTTCGTCTATGTCAAAAATATCGGTGTGATGATGGCGAACAACTCCATCGGGTGTGGCTGCTCCCAACATAAACATGGCCCCTTCAGCTTTTTGGGTCATGTAGGCAAAATCCTCTGCCCCCATACCAAATTGAACATCCATTGTTTTTTCGGTTCCCACAAACTCCTGGCTAATCGCTCGCATCCAATCGTTGACCCCACGATTGTTGAACATGGCTGGATAACCACGTTGCACTTTACACTCATAACGGCCGCCCATGCTTTCGCTCAGTTTCAAACAGCGTTCCACTTCTTGAATAATTTGCTCCCGCACCTCTGGATCATAAGAGCGCAATGTGCCGTGCAGATATACTTCGCCGGGAATCACGTTGGAAGTGGTGCCACCATGAATTTGCCCCAGACTGACCACACAGGGTTGCAATGGGTTGATGCGGCGGGAGGGAATGGCGTAGAGGGCGTTCAAAATGGGGCCTAACATGTACAGGGGATCGTTGCTGGTGTGGGGATAAGCTCCATGCCCCCCATTACCCCGTACCCACGCTTCAAAGGTGTCAACGGCCGCTAAACTGTACCCATCTTGAAAGTACACTTCGCCACCTGGCCTATCGGACACCACATGCAGGGCAATCACAGCGTCTATGCCGTCTAAAGCACCATCGTCCACCATCGCAATACCGCCGCTGATGCCATCTTCATCGGCCGATTCTTCGGAAGGTTGAAAGATAAAACGCACATTACCCTGCCACTGATCTTCCAGAAAGCTTTGTTTTAACAAATGAGCCACCCCCAGCAAAATGGCAGTGTGGGAGTCGTGACCGCAGGCGTGCATGACACCTGGATGTTGGGAACGGTAGGGCACATCTGTTTTTTCCAAAATAGGCAGCGCGTCCATGTCGGCACGGATGGCAATGGTTGGCCCGCTGCTATTACCCAGATGCCCCACTACCCCGGTACGGCCGATTCCGGTTTTGACCATTATTCCAATCTCCTGCAAGGTATCGGCCACCAATTCGGCGGTACGAAACTCCTGAAAACCCAGTTCAGGGTGTTGGTGAATGTCGCGGCGCAACCGACTCATTTCGTCTTTCAGGGCTTGTGCTTTTGTTAACATGGAAAATACTCCTTTATCATCACAAGGAAAATGTCTGTTTAAACCCTCCATGAGTATAAATCGTTAGACGCAAAATGTGATATAAAGTAACAAAATGGGTAGTAGGCTAATTTCCCAGGCTGACGACCGGTAAACCTTAAACTGTCCTGGTGACAGTAACGGCCGTTACTTCGTCGGCACGTAAAGCCATACAGTTCACCCCCTGGACAACTCCCTCCTTGACAGGGACTTCATCGGCGCGAAAACGAATGATTTTGCCCAGTTTGGAGATGATAAAGATGTCACTTTCATCGGAAACGGTAACGGCCGTTACCAGTTTATCCGTTTTGAAAGCAGCCTTGCCGCCTGAACCAGGGGCCTTGTTGGCTGCAAACCCGGCCATATGCCGCAAAGAGCCTTTGCCGTCGTGGCCGACAAATAACACCGTGCTGTCTGACCGAACGGCCGTAATCCCCACCAATTCATCCGTCACATCCACCCGCATCCCCAAACAGCCGCGCCCCGGCACCTGGGTTTCCATAAAACGAATGCCTTGCCCTTGCCGGGTTGCCATCAACAGGTCAGCATTGCCAACTGTCCAACAGGCACAGGTCAAATACCCCCCTTCCTTCACATCGTGAAAACTCATGCCAGGAATGAGGCTTTTGCTCAGGTAGTTGCTGCGAATGCGCCGCACCCAGCCGCGCTGGCTACCCAGGGCGACATACTCTCCCTGGTCGCCCGGCAGAGCCGCCACAATTCGTTCGTGTGGGCGGAATTGGAACAGGCTGGTTAAGGTTTGCCCTTTGGCCCGCCCCGCCGCTTCGGCCAGGTCGTTCACCATCATACGAAAAGCCCGCCCAAAGTTGCTAAAAAGTAACAAGGGCTGGTTTTCATCCGCTAAAACTAGAACGTGGGGGTAATCGGGATCGGCCGTTTCTAAATCGAATACCCCCATGCCACCACGCCGCTGACGGCCGTACCAATGGCGCGGGGTACGTTTTGCCAGATTATTGGCACTCAACGTTATCAGGTTTATCGAAGTTGGGGGTTCGGCGGGTTCTATCTCAGCCTCCGGTTCAGAATCGGGAGCAGCCAGGGCAGAGCGTTTCGACTGTAAACGTTGAACCTCGGCTTCCAGACTTTCAATGTAGGCTTGTATTGCCACAGGAGTATCGGTTAAATCAGGGCGTTCCATCATTATGTAAAACTTCCAAAATGGTGATTTGTGAACTGTTACAAACCAGCAAATAAATCCTTTTCCCGGAAATAATCCGGCACGGCCGGGTAGGCTCGCATGAAGGTTTCGTAACCAAACAGTTGTTTTTGTAACCAACGTGGCAATAAACGGCCGAAACTGGTACCGCCACCCTGGCTGGGGTGTTGCGCCGATGCCGCCCGTTTCACCTCCCAGTAAGGGCGGTAATCTATACGGGCGTGAAGTTTTTTGGGGTCAATTCCCACTTTCGTAAAATCAATATCCTTGTTGCGTCCCGCTTTGGTGGGGTCTTGCCCGCGCAGGCGCATGAGGAAAGTAAAAATTTTCACCCATCGGTTGGGAAAAGCGGTGTAGTAGAGCCGTTCTGGTTTCCAGGGGGCGGGGCCAATCTCCGGGTATTGGGTGGGGTCGGCCGCCGCATGAAAAGCCGGGGTAGTGATGCGCCAGCACATAATGTGGTCAGGGTGGAAATATCCACCAGTTTCATCGTGGGTAACGATCACTTGCGGCCGAATTTGCCGAATCAGTTGCACCACCCGGCCGATAGCCAGCGTCACATCTGCATTGATAAACGCGTCGGGGTGTTGATTGGCCGGGTCGCCAATGTAACCGGAGTCGCGGTAGCTCAATGTGTGCAGGGTGCCACCCAGAATGTTGACAGCTGCGGTTAACTCTTTGGCGCGAACGGCAGCTAACGCCTCATGGGCATGTTCATACCCTTCAGCCACAGAACCCGCCGCGCCATCGGTGGCTATCACAATGTGGACATCTGCACCCTCGGCAGCATACCTCGCCAGTGTGCCGCCAGTACCAAAAGATTCATCATCTGGGTGTGCCAATAAAGCCATTAAAGTTTGTTTCATGGTGTTATTTTGTGTGTTGAAACTTGTGTATTGCGTTGTTTCATACGCAATACACCCTGCTTATTGCGTATATTGATTTAACCACGTCAGGATTAAATCGGCTAATTCTGGTTTGGAAGTGAACATTTCTGTGCCGTGCCCCGCCGAGGTATACAGTTCCAGTTCGGCTTCGCCAGTCGCCTCTCGTAATAATTGCCCAACGGTGTTGGCAGAATAACTATCTGTGCGGCTGGCAACTAACAAAATCGGCCGTTCCCCATAGATGGCAAGTTGGTCGCTGGTGGTGACTCCCCAGTAATCTAACCCAGGGGAGAGTAAAACAACGGTGCGGATGGTAGGCTGCATGGCTCCCAGTACCAGGGAGAGATTAGACCCAATGCTGGCCCCTACAACGGCCGTTTTGTCATCCTCCACCGCTTCAAGCGCAATAAAGAAGTTCCACACCCGTTGCAAATCATCTACTGCCAATACCCAATCTTTGTCTCCGCCCGTCTCCCCATGCCCGCGCATATCCACTGCCAAAACGACATACCCGTTTTCTACTAATCTAGCAGCAAATCCGTTTTCCTCCCAAATCTGGCGGTTGCTATCCAGTTGGTGTAACAAAATAACCCCCGGATGGGAGGCGGGGCCACTTGTGGCATACAAAGTAGCCTGGATCAACAAACCATCTGATGCTTCAACCGTGACAGTTTCGGTGGTGGGTTCGGCTGTGGCAGTGGCGGCAGGTGTTGGTTCGGTGGTAGGTATTGGTGGAACGGCCGTTTCCGTCACCACCGTCACAGACCCCTCTGCAACCGGCTCCGTGCCGCCACAACCAACCAAAACCATTAAACCAAATAACCATACAAACACCGTTCGTTTCATCACAACATACTCCTTTTATTGTTTTCAGCAGCCTGAGAGATAAGTAAAGTTTATTGGAAACAAGGTTTCTCGCGCAGAGCCGCAGAGGGTTTTTCCTCCCTGCGCCCCCGCGTCTCTGCGCGACATAAAGTTAATTCGTAACGATTCACCGCAAAGGCGCAAAGGACGCAAAGAAAAGAGAAACCCTTTGTGTTCTTTGCGTCCTTTGCGGTTAAATCCCA
>CAZPEJ010000157.1:0-9261 GCA_964585465.1 uncultured Ardenticatenaceae bacterium | reverse complement strand
AAACAGGGCTTAATCCGCCTTCCCGCCCCACCAAGCTGGCTTCAGCCAGCGTCTTTCCTAGCACGGTCATTGATGACCGTGTTTTTTTACCGATTTCGCACGGGGTTAAAACCACCGTGCTAACGGACAACGCCCTGTGAACAGGGCTTACCGCCCACTGCCTACTGTTCACTGTCCACTGTCCACTATTCACTGTCCACTGTCCACTGCCCACTCCTAACTAACCCTGGGCCGATACTGCAACGCCTCCGCCAGGTGTACTGCCTGAATCTGGTCATGGGTTGCCAGGTCAGCAATGGTGCGGGCAACTTTGAGAATCCGGTGGAAGGCACGGGCACTCAGGCTCATTTGCGCCATGGCACTTTTCATCAGGCGATGCCCTGTTTCGTCCAGTTTGCACAGTTCGCGCACTTCGCTTGGCCCCATGTCGGCGTTACTGGTCAGGCCGACAGCCTGGAAACGTTCCTGCTGGCGGGTGCGGGCTGCCTCCACACGGGCGCGAATAACGGCCGATCTCTCCCCCTGTCGCGTTGAGGTCAACTTTTCAAACTCCACACGCGGCACATCCACATGCAAATCAATCCGATCCATCAGCGGGCCAGAAATACGCTTCTGGTAACGGGTAATCATGGCGTTGGAGCAGGAACAGGTGTGGGTAGGGTCGCCGTAATAACCACAAGGGCAGGGGTTTTGCGCTGCCACCAGCATAAAATTGGCTGGAAAGGTAATCGTGCCAGAAGCCCGCGAGATAGAAACCTCGCGCGGCCGCCCCTCTAATGGCTGGCGTAACACCTCAATTAACCGCTCACCAAATTCCGGTAACTCATCTAAAAACAAAACCCCCCGATGGGCCAGGCTGATTTCGCCAGGGCGCGGCCATGCCCCACCCCCCACCAACCCGGCATAACTGATGGTGTGATGGGGGGAACGAAACGGCCGATGTCGTATCAACGGTGTATCACCCGGCAACAAACCAGCCACGCTGTAAATTTTGGTCACTTCCAGGGCTTCCTCCACCGACATGGAGGGCATCACACTGGGCAACGATTTGGCAATAAGGGTTTTCCCGGCTCCGGGCGGGCCAGTTAAAAGAATGTTATGCCCACCCGCTGCTGCCACTTCCATGGCCCGCTTCACATGCTCCTGCCCCATGATGTCGGCAAAATCGGCTGCATACACCAGATCCCCTTCAAACGTCTGCTGCAAATCGGCCGAATAAGGCAATATCGGCCGTAATCCCGTCAAATGTCCCACCAGGGCTGTAATGCTGGCAACCGGAATCACCTCTACATCCGGCAACAGAGCAGCTTCTTCAGCGTCTTCGGCAGGCACAAACACCCGTTTGAACCCACCCCGTCGCGCCAGAGCCGTCATGGGCAAAATGCCTTTGGTGTGGCGGGTAGTGCCGTCTAAGGACAATTCGCCAATAAACAAACCACCTTCCAGTTTGTCGGGCCAAACCTGCTGAGTGGCAGCCAAAATACCCACCGCAATGGGCAGGTCATAGGCCGGGCCTTCTTTCCGCAGATCGGCCGGGGCCAGATTCACCGTGAGTCGTTTGTTGGCTGGGAAGGAGAGGCCGCTATTTTTGATGGCCGAATGTACCCGGTCGCGGCTTTCGCGTACAGCCAGGTCAGGCAGTCCCACCAGGTTAAAAGCTGGTGCGCCATTGATGATGTCTACTTCTACCTCAATGAGTTCAGCTTCCAGGCCCACGATGGCACAACTCATGACCTTTGCCAGCATAAAAACCTCTTTGGGGTGTATGGCATCTTGTCTATGCCGCAGGGTTAATCACGTCATACACAAGATAAAGATAATTTGGCTCTTTGGAAACTCAGGGGATTGATAAGCTATGAAACATAAAACGTAAAACGTGGCCCGAAAGAGTTCACGTTTCACGTTTTACATTTCACGGCAAACCCCACAAAATCCGAAAGACCCTATCATTTGACTGATGGTTACTGTTCGGCTGAAATGGATACGTACACGTTGCTGATGGAGTCGGGATCGGCCGTAAACATACGTCCACCCGTTACATTAGCAACACGGCTCAGAACGGCCGTATCTGCCGCATCTCCAAAAGCAATTGGGAAAATTTTGATACCATCCGCCTCTGCATTGGCGGGCAGGCAGGTGGCAAACATCTGGTTTTCTGTCACTTCCCCAACGGTATCTTCTCCGTCCGAAAGCAACACAATACCGTAGAGGCGAGAATCTCCCGCTTTCAAATCCTCCTGGCGGATTTGTTCCATCGTTTGCACCGCCTCACACACGGCTTCATACAAAGCAGTGTTGCCGTTGGCAATGAGGCCACTCACCCGCCCAGACAAACTTTCGACAATATCGCCCACACGGGTGGGCGGGGTCACAATGGTTACATCGTTGCTAAAAATCATCAGCCCCACTTCATCATTGGCATCTAACCGGCTGAGAAACTCCACCGTCGCGGTGCGGGCGGTGCTGATACGATCTCCTTCCATGCTGCCAGAAACATCAATGACCACCAGGGTAGTGGCTTTGCGTTTGGTGATGTTGAACAGGTCAATCACGGCGTTGCTGATGTCGGCACTGGGGCTGGGTAGGGAGGGGACATTGGTTTGGTTGACCGCCGGGTTGGTGCCATTTTCCAATATCAAGGGGGCGCGCAGCGAAACGGCCGTATCTACCGGGCGTAAGTAGTTATCAATTGCCATCTCCTGCTGCGGCGTTTCCCGCAAATAATCCAAAAACACCTGGGCAGCTTCCGCTTCGTTGTCATCTACCCAATCGGCATTATCCAAAATGCAATAGGGTTGGTCAGCCCAAATGGTGCCGCCAGAGGGGAAAATGAAGGCCAGGGGAAAGGTGAGTTCATCGCCGCGTGTCAGGTTAAACTTAATCACTTCGGCTTCGGGCACGGCGGCAGCGTGCAGGTAGCTAGGGCCTTGCCGGGCCATTAAATCGAGCAGATCGGGGGCCTGACGGCCGTATTTAGAGGTAACTGCCTCCAGGTTTCGCATGGCTTCTTCTACTGGTTGGCTATAAACATCCGCCGCCGTCACCCCATCGGTTTTACCCAACACACCATACACAAAACTGGTCATAGCCAGCAAACCGGAGTTGGCATAGGCTGGGTGGGTGTGCCCAAAACGGAATTGCCCCCATTCAGGACGGCCGTAACTGGCCCAACCATCGGGGTCTGCTGCCAACGCCACAATTGTATCCCACCCAATGGGGTCATTCGGCCAGCCTAACGTTTCGGCCATCGGCCGCCACATGGCAAACCCCAACGGAGCCAATACGGTCGGCTGGCAGCTTTGACTGCTGATGGATTTATTGTTTTGCTGCTGCCAGGTGGTGTTGATCTGCTCCACCCAGGATTGGTCGCCAGGACTCCAGGCAACAGGCTGGGATTTGCCATCCAGGATGTTGTTCATGGTGCCGCCGGATGTGCCGTGTACTGCTTCGACTACAATCAGATTGCCATCGGCCGTTTGATGACCTTCGGCATTAAATTGGGCGATCACTGCATCAATCCAATCCTCTTTGGTATTCGAGGAGGAAATCGTCACTAACACGGTTCCGGCCGGGACGGGGGTTGGTTGGTTGTTGTCTGCGTCGTTTGAACCATCGGTGACACTGCCGTCACCGCCACTTGTTAAACTGGAAATGGCTTGAAACGCTAACGCCGCACACACCACAATGAGGGTGACGGCAATAATAATTACAAACACGATACGTGATTGGGACATAGACATAATTTTCTCCCTGAAAATTGGTGTTAGATACCTTTACCCTTTGTAAAGACTGGGTAGGACTCCACATATGTAAGTGGTACATGCCTGGTTGGTGATACTTGAAAGTGGGACAATTTCAAAAAAGCATTAACAGGTGTTGTGGTAAGAACATGAAAAATGTTTTCTCGTAAATCTTCAGGCAGCTTTTTCAAAACATTCAGAGGGTAACTTCGAGGGCCATACTCCGTCTGCTCTGTTAAAATTGAGAAATGCAGCAGTGTTAAACTAACAGCTCGTTTTGTTGTCTGATTGAACCTGAGTAAAATGTGGTCCGTTAATTCAATCCCAGTAGCAGGTTCGTTTACCCCAAAAAAAACATCCAAAATATCCCCTTCTGCATCATAGACTAAACGGATAGTCTCCCCATTTACCTTTACAATTTCTGTTTTGCGAAGATTAAGTTTGTCCATATCATTTTTATTTTTTAGAAACGATGTAGCTGGCCCACCCTGTAACAACAAAGTTCTGGCGGACATATTTACCTGTTTCATCTACTTGTGTTTTGAAAATAACTACCAAAACAAGGTGATTGTTTTGAGGAAGTAATTCATTAAACTGTTTGTAGTATCGGTACTCATTGGGCAGTAGTGGATCTTGTTTACGTTTTCCCGTCCGTAAAGTCTCTAAAAACTTGTCAAATAGTGGCTCTAATTCTGGACGCGATTCTAAAATGTGCAACCAACGCTCTTGTGTAAAATAGATAGTGTTACCGTACCTGTCACGAATTGTCCAACCGGGCATACTACTGAATCCTTCATGGTATTTCAAGGCATGAAACGGCCGATTATCCAATCTATCGTGCGTGGAAAGAGCCGATTCAGGTGGGCAAAGAGCCAATCATACGGGGTAATATACACCTCGGTTCGGCCGTTTTCAATGGCCTTCACAATGGCTCTGCCAACTCGTTCGGCAGGCACACCACGCCAATAACGGTTCGCCCCTTTGTTACCAAAACGGGCCTGGGAAAACTCGCTCACCGTGAGGCCGGGGTAAACCAGTGTCACCGTAATGCCATATGGACGGCACTCCATCCGCAAACTGCGACTGAGGAAGTTAACGGCCGTTTTGCTGGCACAATACACGCCACTAAGAGGTAACGGCCGTTGCCCCACAATCGAGGAAACATTGATGATTTGTCCACTTTTTTGCTGTTTCATGTATGGCAGAGCCGCCCGGATGGGATACAACACCCCCATCACGTTGGTATTCCAGATGGTGTGCAGGTCGTCGGTTGGTATTTCCGCCAGCAAGCTGCGATGCCCCACACCCGCATTATTCACCAGCACATCCAGCCGCCCAAATTCAGCCACTGTCTGTTCAACCAATGCCTGGGCAAAGGCTTCTACCCCAATATCACCCGCCAGCACCAGCCGTCGCCCTGGGTAAATTGCCAACTCTTCGGCTAATGCCTGCAACCGGTCGGCCCGCCGCGCTGTTAACACCACATGAGCACCGGCTTTTGCCAGCAAAACGGCCGTTTCCCGCCCAATACCAGCCGATGCACCGGTTACTACGACAACACAGCTTGTTAGTTGCAAAAGAGATACTCCTGGGTGGGGCAGTGGACGGTGGGCGGTGAACAGTGAACAGTGGACAGTGGACGGTGAACAGTGGGCGGTTATGCCTCCCCTTCTACGACTCGTCCGGTGGCTTTCCAGGCGCGTCGGGCATCCTGGTAGCCTAATTCCCGCAACTCCATGTGACCGCTGCGGGTGTAGCTAATGATTTGTTCTACTGGAATCGGCCGTCTTGGGGACACGATAATGGGGTCGGGTAACGACTGGTACTTCGCCTGCAAAATATCAGGAATCCCATCCGCATCCTTATCTTCATAGATCACATTTTCACCCCGCAATTGAGCAGTTAACACCGAGTTGGCTGCTCGCAAGCGGGCGTTCTCCACCTGCAACTGCACCATCCGTTTAATATGGCGAAATAGCTTCAAATCCGCCTGGAAAGAGGCCAATAACGCCCATTCCAGGGTCGTGCTGGCGGCCGTTAACAGGTTGCCAGGAGTACGCGACTTTGTCGTCACCTGATCAGGCATCTCCCTCTCCGCGTCTTCCTCCCAGGGGGTCATAATCACCACCACAATTTCTTCCGCCCCGGCATCAATGGCCGGGCCAAGTGGGGTGTTGGCAACGGTAGCCCCATCCCAATACAACGTATCGTGCAGTTGGGTCGCGGGATAAACAATGGGAATCGAACAACTGGCAATAATGTGATCCAGGCCAATAGGTTCGCGGCGCATATCGCTAGGGTAAATATCCAGGCTATTACCAAAGACATGTAGTTGCCCCGTTGTCACCTCTGTCGCCGTGACCCGCAGGTGAACAGATGCCTGGTCGGAGTTGATGCGGTCAAAATTTACCCACCCCTCGCGCTGCAACGTCTCGCGCAAGGGGGCGGTGTCTAACAAAAAGTTACCGGTGATGGGGTTCAGGTTCACCTTTTGCACATGTTTGGTTTCCAGCCGTTGCCACAGCGACCAGAGGGAGTAGGCATTGTGCCCAGAGGCAATGGCCGCCCCGTTGACAGCCCCAATCGAAGTGCCCACCACGATGTCGGGGAACCACTCGTGTTCTTCTAAAAAACGCAACACCCCAACGTGATAGGCCCCGCGCCCGCCACCACCAGAGAGTACCAATGCTTTTTTGCGATCTTTCATGGGTATTTCCTCTTATCCTACGCCACCATTTTGTGATTTGGTATCGTTTGGTTGGGCAACTGTCTTAGGCTGCACTGGCAACAACACATGAAACTGGCTGCCGGGTAAATGGGTTTCGTCTTCGCCGGGTGATTCGACCCAAATTCGGCCGCCATGCGCCTCGATCACCCCTTTGGCAATGGGCAACCCCAGCCCCGGCCCGGCCCCCTTAAACTTGGTGTTGCCGGTCGAGTGGAGTTGGGGGTCGCCCACGCGGAAAAACTTCTCAAAAACGAGTTCGTGGAATTTGGGATCAATGCCGATACCAGTATCGGCTACCACAACCTCGATAAAATCTCCTTCGCCATTTAGGCCAGGCACCAGGGAGGCTTCTACTTTGATGCTGCCGTGATCGGGGGTGTATTTGACGGCGTTACCAACCAGATTGGTAAACGCTTGCACCAGTCGCTTAAAATCTGCTTGTAGGGGGGGCAAATCGGCCGGGACTTCTAGCGAAAAAACAATCCGCCGTTCGCGTATGGCAGGGGCCAACGGGTCGGAAGCCAGGCGAATGATGGTATCCATACGTGTTTCTACAAAGGAAAGCTGCATTCCCTCTACGTCAATCTGGCTGGCATCCAACATGGCTGAAATCAACCCCTCCAGGCGCACGGTGGCCCGGTTGATGTGGCTGACAATTTCCCGTGTTTGGTCGCGGGTGAGGGCGTTTTCGTCGTTCATGGAGGCCAGAATGTCAGAGTATCCTTTCACCTGGGTGAGTGGGGTGCGTAATTCGTGGGAGGCGATGGTGATGAAGTCGGATTTCACCCGATCCATAATTTCTAGTCGTTCGTTTTGGGACATCAAATCCAGGTTGAGGCGGCGTATTTGGTCGTTTTGGGAGCCAAGTTCGCTGTAGAGGCGGGCGTTTTGCAGGGCAACAACGGTTTGATCGGCCAAAATTTGGGCTAGTTCTAATTCGTTGTGTTGATAGGGCAGGCCAGAGCTTTTGGGGCCGATGGCGATTAACCCTTCTAGTTCCTGGCCGCCACTGATGGGGACATATACTTCCATGGCTAACTCTTTGAGCCAGGCTTTTTCTATGGGGGTGATGTCTGAATAACTGGGGTTGTATTCGATGTCATATTCCAGGATGGGTTGATGGGATTCGAGGAGGGAGTGAATGAAACGGCCGTTTGTGGCAAACTTAAATTTTTCGCGGGGGGGTTGTCCCATCATTGGAATTGGCTCTACGTCATACCCGTCCTCTGCCTGGGTGACTAACATGAGTACGCCGCGATTGGCTTCTAACATTTCACTCAACAGACCAACGATTAACTTGGACAGTTGTTGGACATCCAGGGTGCGGGAGATGGCCTGGCTGTAATTTCGTACTACTTTTCGTGGGTCTACAGGTTCGCCGCGCAAAAAACGGTAGGTGTATCGCTCTACTGCCTGCCGGAAGGGTTGATATAAAAAGAAGCTGACGATGAGGACAACGGCCGTTAACGCCAATGTCGTGTTTAAGGAACGGCCTTTTGTCAACCATTGCACCAACAAAATAAGCATAACCAAAGGCAGGGCAGAAAACAGGGTAATAATGATAAAGGCCAATACGCGCCGAATGCGGGTGCGAACGTCAAAGAGGTGTTGGGAGAAGATGACATGGGTTAATCCCCACACGCCAATAAATCGAATGAGCTGCCCTATCCAGCTCAGGGTGGGTTGGGTTAAAAATAACCACCACTCCCCGGCCATGGTCACCAGCAGGACAGTTGACCAGAAAATGAGGCGATTGGCGTGCCAGGGGAAGGGGGTGCGGCGATATTCCTGGCGGGTTTTTAGCAATAAGTAGCTGTTCAGAGCAAACCAGGTGAGGTAGGTTGTCAGGGTGCCATAGGTGATGGAGGGTAGGGGGAGGTTGGGCCAGGTTATCAGGTAGTTGGGCAGGAGTAGGTCTATCAATAAGCTGGCAATAACGGCCGTTAACCCCAAAACAAACCAGGTGCGCCAGCGGGGCCAGGTGAGATAAACGGCCGTTGTAGCTCCCAGTAACAGCGTGCCTGTGGTGATAATTTGAACCGACAGGTTTTTTGGCCCCGGAATATCGGCGGCAAAAAAGAGGGAAAACTCCCAAATAATTGAAACCGCCAGAAACCCCAACCACCGTTTTAACTGTTTTTCTTGTGGGCTACGTCGGGTCAGGGAAATGACCAGTAAGATGGTGTAGCTGATGACTGCGATAAGGGGAACAAAGGTGTTTAATGTATTCATGCCCTGTCTGGTTTCATACCTTCCTCGCACACCCACAGGAATTGTTTAGGTTTGTTGCCGCTGCTGCTATGAGCCAGGAAGTGATGGTATTGTAACGACGGTCAAGAGCAGTGGCAATGTAAAAAGGTCATGGAGGGGGCAGGGTGTCGGTTGGCAAGGGAACGGCCGTAAATGTGCCCAGAAATGCCGGGGTTCCGCTCGCCGCCGGTAGTGATGTTTCGGCAATGGTGGCAGTTGTGGTGGGGGTGAAGGTTGGGGTTGCAGAGGGGGTGGACGTAAGGGTGGGAATTTCGGTGCGAGAAGGGAGTGGGGTGCGACTAGGAACGGCCGTTTTGGTGGGGCGCGTGGGAGCCAGTTGGTTTTGTGTGGCCGATGAACAGGCTACCAGCATAATAACCAGCAGGTAACACACAACAATGTTTTTCATTTTCCTCCTGAAAACAGATTGAGGCCGTTCGGTAATTACCAGACGGCCTCTATGTGGAGTATTTTGCAGCTATTCAACTGTAGCGGAGAGGGCGGGATTCGAACCCGCGATGGTTTTACCCATACGCGATTTCC